>JAITWU010000317.1 GCA_031285115.1 Azonexus sp.
TCGACCACCTCGAATTCCGCAACATCGCGCCGCGCCACGCCGACTGGCCGACGCAGGATCTGTACGTGACCTTTCGCAAGGAAATTTTGCCCGAAGTCGAGGCCAATATGCTCGCCATCCCGCGCAAACAGCGGGCGATGGTCAGAAAGGGCATCAAGAACGGTCTCGTCAGCCAGATTGACGACAACGCCGACCGCTTTTTCGCGCTCTTTGCCGACAATGTCCATCGCCACGGCACGCCAGCCCTGCCCAAAGCTTATTTCATCGCCCTGTTGCGCGTTTTTGGCCCCGACTGCGAGATTCTCACCGTCACCGCGCCCGATGGCCGACCGCTTTCCAGTGTGCTCTCCTTCTATTTCCGCGATGAAGTGCTGCCCTATTACGCCGGCGACGACGAGGCGGCCCGCGATCTGGCGGCCAATGATTTCAAATACTGGGAACTGCTGCGCCGCGCCTGCGAACGCGGTTTTCGCCTCTTCGACTATGGCCGCAGCAAGGTTGGCACCGGCCCTTACGCCTTCAAGAAAAACTGGGGCTTTGAGCCGCAGCCGCTGCATTACGAATACCGCCTCTACAAACGCGACAGCATCCCGCAAAACAACCCGGCCAACGCCAAATACAAATTTTTCATCGCCGCCTGGAAACGTCTGCCGCTCGCTCTCGCCAACCGGCTCGGGCCGCTGATCGTGCGTAATCTGGGTTAGGCAACACCGTTTATGGCCAACGTTCTCTATCTCGTCCACCGTCTGCCTTATCCGCCCAACAAGGGCGACAAGGTGCGTTCCTTCAATCTGCTGCGCCATCTGCTGAGAGAGCATCGCGTTTTTCTCGGCGCCTTTATCGACGACCCGAAAGACAGCAAATACATCCGCCTGCTCCGGGCCAAGTGCGCCGAAATCTACATCGCCCGCCTCGACCCCGGCTGGGCCAAAATACGCAGCCTCAACGGCCTGATCACCGGCGAGCCGCTGACCTTGCCCTATTACCGCGACGCCAGCCTGCAAAACTGGGTCGACAACATCTGCCGCCGCGAGCAGATCGACGCCATCGTCGTCTTCAGCTCGGCCATGGTGCAGTACGTCGAAAACAAGAAGCGGCAGCCCTTGCTGATTGATTTCGTCGATGTCGATTCGGCCAAATGGAGCCAGTACGCGCCGCAACACCGCTGGCCGATGTCCTGGATCTACCACCGCGAAGGCCGCCTGCTGCTCGACTACGAACGCCGGATGGCGGCCCGTTCGACACGCTCCTTTCTCGTCACCGAGGCGGAAGTCGAACTGTTCCGCCAACTGGCCCCGGAATGCGGCGTTCGTGTCGAAGCCATGTGCAACGGCGTCGATACCCATTTTTTCGCGCCCGCCGCCAAGCACCACTCGCCTTATACCAGCGGCGAAGAAGCCGTGGTTTTTACCGGGGCCATGGATTACTGGCCGAATATCGACGCCGTCACCTGGTTTGTCGCCGAGATGTTGCCGACGCTCTGCCGCGAGCGGCCGCAACTGTGTTTCTACATCGTCGGCCGCAACCCGGCGCCGGAAGTCACGGCGCTGGCCGCTAAAAACGTCATCGTCACCGGCACCGTCGACGATGTCCGCCCTTATCTGCAACATGCCGATGTCGTCGTCGCCCCCTTGCGCGTCGCTCGCGGCATTCAGAACAAGATTCTCGAAGCTATGGCGATGGGCCGCCCGGTCGTCGCCGCCGCCGACTGCGCCGCGCCGGTGGACGCAACGCCCGGCAAGGAACTCATCACCGCTGGCAGCGCCGCTCAATTCATCGCCGCCATCAACGATCTGCTGGACGATCCGGAAGCCGCCGCCGCCATCGGCAAGGCCGCCCGCCAACGGGTCATCGAGCGTTATAGCTGGAAAGCGCACATGAGCCGCATCGACCCTTATCTCGCCGCCGCCACCTCGCTGTGAAGCCGCCCGTCACTCCGCCCGCCACTCCGCCTTCACCCGCCTGGCGGCAAGCCCTGCCGCTGCTGCTCGGCCTCATCGCCTGGCTGCTCTACTGGTATTGGGATACGGCGGCGGCCATGGTCGGCATCTGGTATCGCTCGGAAACCTATGCCCACGCTTTTCTCGTGCCGCCGATCACGCTCTGGCTGATCTGGCGGCGACGCGCCGAAGTGCTGGCCGAACAGCCGCGCACCGCGCTTTTCCTCACCCTGCCGGTGGCCGTCACGACGCTGGCCTGGCTCCTCGGCGAACTGACTGCCGTCAATGCGCTGACCCAGTTCGCGCTCATCGCCACGCTGGCGCTCGCGGTGATGGCGCTGCTCGGCCCGGCGGTCAGCAAGCGCCTGGCTTTTCCGCTGGCCTTCCTCTTTTTCGCCGTGCCCTTCGGCGATTTCATGATGCCCAAGCTCATGGAATGGACCGCTGCTTTCACCGTCCAGGCCCTGCGCGCCAGCGGCGTGCCGGTTTATCAGGAAGGGCTGCAATTCGTCATTCCCTCCGGCAACTGGTCGGTGGTCGAAGCCTGTAGCGGCATCCGCTACATCATCGCTTCGCTCACCGTCGGCACGCTGTTCGCCTACCTCAGCTATCGCTCGCTGCGGCGGCGGCTGATGTTCATCGTTTTCGCCTTCCTCGTCCCGATTGTCGCCAACTGGCTGCGCGCCTACCTCATCGTCATGCTCGGTCACCTTTCCGGCAACCAGCTCGCCACCGGCGTCGATCACCTGATTTATGGCTGGCTGTTCTTCGGCCTCGTCATCATGACCATGTTTTTGATCGGCGCCCGCTGGGCCGAACCGGCAACGACCTCGCCGCCCGCCCCGCCGCTCACCGGCAGCGCCGCCGGTTCACCGGGCCGGGCGGTTCTGGCCGCTGTCGCCGTCGCCCTCATCGCCGCCGCCGGGCCGCTCGCCTTCGTCGCCATCGAACGCGCCGATGCCGCTGGTCCAGTCCGCCTCGCTCCCCTGCCAGCGCCCGCCGGCTGGCGGGAAGGCGCTTCCCTGCCGGTCTGGAAACCCGACTACGCCGGCCCCGCCGCCGAACTCGCCGCGACCTTCAGCCGCGACGGCGACAACGTCGGTCTCTACATCGGCTACTACCGCAACCAGAATTACCAGCGCAAGCTGGTGACTTCGACCAATACGCTGGCCGCCAGCGCCAACAAAGAATGGGCCGTCACCGCCCGCAGCGTGGCAAGGCCCGATCAGGCCGACCTGCCTGCTGAAGCTGCCGAAGCCGACCTGCTGCGGCTGGGCAGCAGTCCGGAAATCCGCCTCCAGGTCTGGCGCTGGTACTGGGTCGATGGCCGCCTGACCGCTTCCGAGGCCGGGGCCACGCTGTTCACCGCGCTTTCCCGCCTCGCCGGGCGCGGCGACGATGCCGCCGTCATCATGCTTTACGCCCCGTCCGAGACTGCCGCCGCCACCCTGCCCGCCTTCGCCGCCGCCGCCGCTCCGGCAATCAACCGGCTGCTCTCCGCCGCCCGCGACCAACGATGACGACCGACCGCCGCCCGCTCGTTGCCCATGTCATGTACCGCTTTGATACTGGCGGGCTGGAAAACGGCATCGTCAACCTGATCAACCACATGCCGCCGGAACGTTACCGTCATGCCGTGATCGCCTTGACCGAAATCACCGATTTCCGCCAGCGCATTCACCGTGATGATGTCCTGTTCATTGCCCTCAACAAGCCGCCGGGCCAGACTTTGTGGCAGTTTCCCAGGCTCTGGCGGCTGTTTCGCCGCTTGCGCCCGGCCATTGTGCACAGCCGCAATCTGGCGGCGCTGGAAACGCAGTTGCCAGCCTGGGCGGCTGGCGTGCCGGTGCGCATCCACGGTGAACATGGCCGCGATGTCGGCGATCTCGATGGCGGCAATGTCGCCTATCAACGCATCCGCCGCTTTTACCGGCCCTTTGTGACCTATTACCTGGCCCTGTCGCGCGATCTTGCCGAATATCTAAATGGTATTATCCGCGTCCCTTCCGAGCAGATGCTTCAGGTTTACAACGGTGTCGATACCGACCGCTTCCATCCCGCCGCCAACAATGACCAGAGCGCGCCCGGCTGTCCATTTTTGCGCCCCGATCACTGGTTGATCGGCACGGTTGGCCGGATGCAGACCGTCAAGGATCAGCCGACGCTGGCCCGCGCTTTTGTCCGGGCCTTGGCTATCGCCCCGCAACTGCGGCCGCGCCTGCGGCTGGTTCTGGTTGGCGCAGGGCCGTTGCAGGCCGAGTGCGCGGCTATCCTGAGCGCCGCTGGCGTCGCTGACCTCGCCTGGCTGCCCGGCGAGCGCGGCGATGTGCCGGAGGTGATGCGCGGCCTCGATTGTTTCGTTCTGCCGTCTTTGGCCGAGGGCATTTCCAACACCATTCTCGAAGCGATGGCCTGTGGCCTGCCGGTGATCGCCACCGCGGTCGGCGGCAATGCCGATCTGGTCGCTGCTGGCGTGACCGGCGAGATCATCCCCGCCGCCGATCCTGAAGCGCTGGCCCAGGCCATCGTCCGTCTGGCGAGCGATCCCGAAGCCGCCCGCGTCATGGGCGCGGCGGGGCGGCAACGGGTTGAGGAAAAATTCAGCCTGACGGCCATGGTTGCCGCCTACCAGGATACTTACGATCAACTCTTGCGCCAGAGCGGCGCGGCTTTACAGCCCTGACAGGGAACCAGCATGTGCGGCATTACCGGCATTTTTGACACCTCCGGCCAGCGCGACATCGAACGCGCCGTTCTGCACCGGATGAACGAAGCGCAATTCCACCGCGGCCCGGATGAAGGCGGCCTGCATCTCGAACCCGGTCTGGGCCTCGGCCATCGGCGGCTTTCGATCATTGATCTGTCAACCGGCCAGCAGCCGCTGTACAACGAGGACAAGAGCGTCTGCATCGTTTTCAATGGCGAAATTTACAACTATCAGGAATTGATTCCCGAGTTGCAGCAGCGCGGCCACGTTTTCCACACCCGCAGCGATACCGAAGTCATCGTGCACGCCTGGGAAACCTGGGGTGAGCATTGCGTCGACCGTTTTCGCGGCATGTTCGCCTTCGCCCTGTGGGACCGCAACCGCCAAACCCTGTTTCTCGCCCGCGACCGCCTCGGGGTCAAACCGCTGTTCTACGCCCTGCTCGACGATGGCGTTTTTCTCTTCGGCTCCGAGTTGAAATCGCTTCTGGCGCACGGCGGTTTGCCACGCGACATCGACCCCGCCGCCGTCGAGGAATATTTTGCCCTGGGCTATGTCGCCGAGCCGCGCAGCATCTTCCGTCAGGCGAAAAAGCTGCCGCCAGCGACGACCCTTTTGCTGCGTCGCGGCCAGCCGGTTGGCAAGCCACGGACTTACTGGGACGTGCGTTTTTCGCTCGACAACCGGATTGACGACTTCGAGGCGCAAAGCGAATTGCGCCACCGCCTCGCAGAATCCATCAAGCTGCGCATGATCTCGGAAGTGCCGCTCGGCGCTTTTCTTTCCGGCGGCGTCGATTCGAGCGCCGTCGTCGCGCTGATGGCCGGTCTTTCGTTCAGCCCGGTCAATACCTGCTCGATCGGCTTTTCCGACCCGGCCTTCAACGAAGCCGAATTTGCCCGCATGGTGGCCGAGCGTTACCAGACCAATCACCACCTCGACATGGTCGAAAGCGATGATTTCGACCTCATCGACACCCTCGCCCGGCTCTACGACGAGCCTTACGCCGACAGTTCGGCCATTCCCACCTACCGCGTCTGCCAGTTGGCGAGAAAACACGTCACCGTCGCCCTTTCCGGCGATGGCGGCGACGAGAGTTTCGGCGGTTACCGCCGCTACCGCCTGCATCTCCTCGAAGAAAACATGCGCCGGGCGCTGCCGCTGGGTCTGCGTCGGCCCCTTTTCGGCGCGCTCGGGCGGCTGTATCCCAAGGCCGACTGGGCGCCGCGCGTTTTCCGCGCCAAGACGACTTTCGAGGGCCTAGCCCGGACTTCGGTCGAAGCCTATTTCCATTCCGTCTCGATCCTCCGTGGGCCGATGCGCCAACGCCTGTTCAGCGACAAATTCAAAGCCGCGCTCGACGGCTACGACGCCTTCGAGGTTTTCGCCCATCACGCCAGACGGGCCGAAACCGACGATCCGTTGGCCCTGATCCAGTACCTCGACCTCAAAACCTATCTGATCGGCGACATCAACACCAAGGTCGACCGCGCCAGCATGGCCCATTCGCTCGAAGTGCGCGAACCGCTGATGGATCACAAACTGATCGAATGGCTCGCCACCCTGCCCTCCAACCTCAAAATCCGTGGTCAGGAAGGCAAATACCTGTTGAAAAAAACGCTGGAGCCGCTGCTCCCCAACGATGTGCTCTACCGGCCCAAAATGGGTTTTTCCGTGCCGCTGGCGCGCTGGTTTCGCGGCCCCCTGAAAAACCGCGTCGAAGAAGCCATCCTCGGCCCGCGCCTGGCCGACACCGGCTGGTTCAACCGCTCCTACCTCGAAGAACTGGTGCGCGACCACCACGCTGGCCGCCGCGACTACAGCGCCTCGATCTGGACGTTGCTGATGTTCGAGGCGTTCCTGCGCAATGTCATGGAACAGGGGACGCCCGCATGATTCGCGTTCTCCACGTTCTCGACCACTCGATTCCCCTGCACAGCGGCTACACCTTTCGCACCGCCGCGCTGCTGCGCGAGCAGCGGGCGCTCGGCTGGGAGACTTTTCACCTCACCTCGCCCAAACAGGGCGCCACCGCCGCCGCCCTCGATGAAGCCGACGGCCTCGCTTTCTACCGCACGCCGCCCGCCACCGGCGCGCTCGCCCGCTTGCCGCTGGGGCGCGAACTGGCGCTCATGAAAGCCCTCGAAAAGCGGCTCGAAACGGTCGCCCGCGAAATCCGCCCCGACATCATCCACGCCCATTCGCCGGTGCTCAACGCGCTACCCGCCATCAAGGTCGCCCGGCGGCTTGGTCTGCCCGTCGTCTACGAAATCCGCGCCTTCTGGGAAGACGCCGCCGTCGACCACGGCAGCACCCGCGAAGGCAGCCTGCGCTACCGCGCCACCCGCCACCTCGAAACCCGCGCCATCCGCAAGGCCGACCATGTTTTCACCATCTGCGAGGGCTTGCGCGCCGACATCGTCGGGCGCGGCATCCCGGCAGCCAAGGTGACGGTCATCCCCAACGCCGTCGATGTCGCCGCCTTCCCCCCCGCCAGTCCGCCCGACCCGGCGCTGTTGGAAAAATGGGGGCTGAAGGACAAAACGGTGATCGGCTTCATCGGCTCCTTCTACGCCTACGAAGGGCTTGATCTCCTGCTCGATGGGCTGCCCGAACTGATCCGGGAGCGCCCCGACAGCCGTCTCCTCCTGGTCGGCGGCGGCCCGCAGGAAGCCAATCTGCGCCAGCAGGCAAAAAATCTCGGCCTCGAACAGCACGTCATTTTCACTGGCCGCGTGCCGCACCAGGAAGTTGGCCGCTATTACGATCTCATCAACATCCTTGCCTACCCGCGCCACCCGATGCGCCTCACCGAACTGGTAACGCCCCTGAAACCGCTCGAAGCCATGGCCCAGGGCCAGTTGTTCGTCGCTTCCGATGTCGGCGGCCACCAAGAACTGATCGACCACGGCAAAACCGGCATCCTGTTCAAAGCTGGCGACCGCGCCGCCTTGAGCGAGGCCCTGCTGACCCTCCTCAACGACCGCCAGCGCTGGCCCGAACTCAAAGCCAATGGCCGCCGCTTCGTCGAAACGACGCGCAACTGGCAAAACAGCGTCGCCAATTACCGCGCGCCGTATCAGCGCCTGACCGGCAAAACCGCTTGATGGCATCCCTGCCACCATCCCCTCCGAAACAGCCTCATATCGTGGTTCTGTCCAGCCTTTTTCCGAGCAGCGTACAACCAGGCGCTGGCCTGTTCATCCGTGAGCGCATGTTCCGCGTCGCCCGGGAAATGCCCCTCGCCGTCGTTGCGCCGACGCCGTGGTTTCCGTTGCAGGGACTGATCCGGCGCGGCAAACCGGGGTTCCGCCCAGGCGCGCCGAACTATGAAAAACAGGCGGGCGTAGATGTCTGGTATCCGCGCTTTCTTTCCTTTCCCGGCCTGTTCAAACAACTCGACGGCTTGATGCTGGCTCTGGGCACCCTGCCACGCCTCCGCCAGCTCAAGAAAGCCGGACGCCTCGACCTGATCGACGCCCATTTCGCTTTTCCTGACGGTTACGCGGCCAGCCTTTTGAGTCGCTGGCTGAAAGTGCCATTCACCATCACCCTGCGCGGCACCGAGACCCGCCATATCGCCGACCGCCGCCTTGCCGCCCGCTTGCTGCGGGGCGTCAGCCGGGCGACCCAGGTTTTTTCGGTTTCCGACTCCCTGCGGCAGTTGTTGCTGGCGCGTGGCGCGCGCCCGGAACATATCGAGGTCATTGGCAACGGCGTCGATACCGTCCGCTTCGCCCCTCGGGATCGGGCCGCCTGTCGGGCGGCGCTCGCCATTCCCGATAGCGCGCATGTTCTCATCTCGGTCGGCGGCCTTGTCCCGCGCAAGGGATTTCATCGGGTCATAGAACGGCTGCCACAATTGCGTACCACCTGCCCGGAACTTCTCTTTCTCGTGGTTGGCGGGAGCAGCGCCGAAGGGAATTACCGCCCCGAACTCGAACGGCAAGTCGAAGAACTCGGCCTCACAGACTGCGTCCGCTTTCTCGGCCCGCGCCAGCCGGACGAACTGGCCGCCATTCTTTCCGCCGCCGACGTTTTCGTGCTGGCGACCGCCAATGAGGGCTGGGCCAATGTTTTTCTCGAAGCCATGGCCTGCGGCCTGCCGGTCGTCACCACTGACGTTGGCGGCAATCGTGAAGTCGTCTGCCGTGACGAACTCGGCATCGTCGTCCCCTTCGGCGACGGCGAGGCGCTCGGCCAGGCGATCAAAGAATCACTGCAACGCCCCTGGGATCGCGCCGCCATCCGCCGCTATGCCGAGGATAACGCCTGGGATGAACGGGTTGCGCGACTCTGCCGCCATTTCCGGCGCATTGCCGGAAGCACCGGAGAAGACAATGGCTGATCTTTATACCCGCCTGGTCGCGGGCCTGATTTTTCCCCTCCATGAGCGCCTCAAGCACCACAACAGTGTCGCCGTCCGGCAGCAGCTTGAGGCATCGCAATGGTGGCCGCGAGAACGGCTGGCCGCGCTGCAACTGGAACGGCTGCGCCGCCTGCTGACCCGCGCCCGGACGCAGGTTCCCTATTACCGCCAACTGTTTGCCAGCCTCGACTTTGACGCCGCCGCCATCGCCTCGCTCGACGATTTGCGCCGCCTGCCCTTTCTCACCAAGGCGGTGATCCGCCAGCATCAGGAACAGATCAAAGCCGATGACGCAGTGGCTCTCTCCCGCTTCAACACCGGCGGTTCATCCGGCGAACCGCTGATTTTCTTTATCGGCAACGAGCGCGTCAGCCACGATGTCGCCGCCAAATGGCGGGCAACGCGCTGGTGGGGCGTCGATATTGGCGACCCGGAAATCGTCGTCTGGGGCAGCCCGATCGAACTGAGCGCCCAGGATCGGCTGCGCCAGTTCCGCGACCGCCTGCTGCGCACCCGGCTGCTGCCTGCCTTTGAAATGAACGAAGCCAATCTCGACGGCTTCGTCGCCACCATTCGCGCCACCCGACCGGCCATGCTGTTCGGCTACCCATCGTCGCTATCCTTGATTGCCCGCCACGCCGAAAAACGCGGTCTGGCGATGAACGATCTCGGCATCAAGGTCGCTTTCGTCACCTCGGAACGCCTCTACGACCACCAAAAAGCCGATATTTCCCGCGTTTTCGGCTGCCCGACGGCCAATGGCTACGGTGGCCGCGACGCCGGTTTCATCGCCCACCAGTGCCCGCAAGGCGGGATGCACCTGACGGCGGAAGACATCATCGTCGAGATCATCGACAAGGACGGCCAGCCCCTGCCCGACGGCGAAGCTGGCGAAGTCGTCGTCACCCATCTCGCCACCGGCGATTTTCCCTTCATCCGCTACCGCACCGGCGATGTTGCCGTGCGCTCGTCGCGCACCTGCCCCTGCGGCCGGGGCTTGCCGATGCTCGAAGAAATCCAGGGCCGGACGACCGATTTCATCGTCGCCGCCGACGGCACCCTGATGCACGGTCTGGCCGTGGTCTACCCGATCCGCGACATTCCCGGCATCGCCGCCTTCAAAGTGGTGCAGGAAACGCGGCAGCGCGTTACCGTCCAGATCGTCCCCAATGAGCGCTGCGACGCCCGTGTCGAGCAGCAAATCACAGATGGCATCAAGGCCCGCCTCGGGCAGAGCGTTGAGGTTGTGGTCATCCGGGTTGCCGACATCGCCCGGGAAAAATCGGGCAAATACCGCTACGTGCAAAGTCTGGTTGCCGGGAGTTGATGGATGTCGCACAACGAACCCGACAAGATGCTGGCGTCAGACTCGCGGCAAGGCGACATCGCCAGCCTGAAGCGGCGCTTGACGAGCTTGATCACCGACAACTTCGGCACGCACCGGGGCTTGGCGAGAATGTTGCTCGGCGAAGCCGAATATCTGGCGGGCCGGGTCAATCCATTTCTCCAGCCCGACCTGGCCGCGACGCAGCGGCTGGTCTTCGTCTGCCTCGGCAACATCAACCGCAGCGCCTTTGCTCAAGGCGTTGCTGCGGCCAACGGGCTGCATACCGCCTCGATCGGACTGGCAGCTTCGACCGGCAATCCCGCCTTCCCGATGGCAATCGACACCGCCCGTCGTTTCAGTATTGACCTGGCAGCCCATCGCGCCACCGATTTCACCGATTATGAATATCGCCCCGGCGACCTGCTGCTGGCGATGGAAATTCGCCACGCGCATCGCTTGGTCCGCCAAGGAATCCCACAAGCAGCCATCGCCTTGCTGGGGCATTGGGCAACGCCGCATCGCATTCATCTGCACGACCCGCATACCCTTTCCGGCGCTTACTTCCGCACCTGTTTCAGCCTCATCGCCTCGGCTGTCCGGGAACTGGCTACCGATTGCCGGAACGCGGGCAGCCCGTGTGTCACCGCATGAACGTCCACCTGACCTTCGACATCGAGATCTGGTGCAACGGCTGGGCGCATCTCGACCAAGAATTTGCCAGTTGCTATCCGCGCTACGTCTACGGCCACTCGCAACACGGCGACTATGCCCTGCCAAAAACGCTGGAAATTCTCAATCGCTACGGCTTGCCGGGCGTGTTTTTTGTCGAACCGCTGTTCTCGGCCAAGTTCGGCGCTTCGTATCTGGAGGAGATCGTCCGCCTGATCGACGATGCCGGTCAGGAAACGCAACTGCATCTGCATCCGGAATGGACCGACGAAATCCGCCCGGCCATCATTGCCGATGTTTCCGGCAAACGGCAACATCTCACCTACTACACACAAGATGAACAAACAGCCCTGATCCGCCACGCCAAAGCCCTGCTCGAAAACGCCCTGGGCAAACCGGTATCGGCCTTCCGGGCCGGTAGTTACGCGCTCAACGAAGAGACCTTTACGGCGCTCGCCAACAACGGGATAACCGTCGATTCGAGCATCAACCCTTGCTATGCCATCAGCGCGCCGGAACTCGTCCGCCAACACGGCGCTGTCGCGCCGTTTATGGTGAATGGGGTTGCCGCCTATCCGGTGAGCGTATTCGGCGATGGTTTCGGACGGCAACGCCCGGCCCAGGTGGGCGCTTGCAGTTTTGGCGAAATGCGTCAGGCGCTTGAATCTGCCCGCGATGCGGGGTACAGCGATTTCGTGATCGTCTCGCACAATTTTGAAATGCTCAAACCGGGCCGCGCAGACCCCGATTTTGTCGTTGTCCGCCGTTTTGAGCGCCTGTGCCACTATCTTGCCGCCAACAAAAGCCAATATTCGGTCGGCGGATTTGGCAACCATGCAGACATTCAGCCATCGTCCGGAAAATCTCGGCTACCCCGAACAGGCATGTTGTCGACGACATGGCGCATCGCCGAACAACTCGTCCGCCGTGGGCTTTCCTGAGAGCGCCGGGCCATGAACAAGAGTTTTTCGGTCTATCTCGATCTGGTGCGCTTTCTCGCCGCCTGCCTCGTCTATCTTTACCATTCCAACCAGCGTCTGCTGGTCGGGGAAATCCTGCCGGCAAGTCATTTCGGCCACAGCGCGGTGATTGTATTTTTCGTTCTCTCCGGCTTTGTGATCGCCTACGTCACCGATACCAAGGAAAAAACCTGGACCAGTTACGCGGCGAGCCGTCTATCACGCATTTATTCGGTAGCCGCGCCAGCAATTCTTCTGACCCTGATTCTCGACAGTGTCGGACGCAATCTTTATCCGGCGCTTTATGCCGACTACCCCTACGACCAGTTTCTGATCCGCGCCATCGGCTCGTTCTTTTTTGCCAACGAGGTCTGGTTCGTCTCGATCACCAGTTTTTCCAATGTCCCTTATTGGTCGATCTGCTATGAAATCTGGTACTACGCCGCCTTCGGCATCCTGATGTTCCTGCCGCGCAAGATAGCGATCATCCTGCTCCTGCTGCTCGCCGCCGTGCTCGGCCCCAAGATCGCGCTCCTCGCGCCGATCTGGGGCATGGGGGTAGCGCTCTATCACTGGCAAGCCCCGAAGCGCCTGTCGGTCCCCGTGGCCTGGTGTCTGTTCTGGGCAACAGTCGTAGCGATTGTGTTATTTCATAGCTACGGTGTTTCCCCGCTTTTCACGGAATGGCTGAAAACGCAGATGGGTACGGATTTGCACCATCAATTCACCTTCTCCAAATTTTTCCCTGCCGACTACATCCTCGGCATTCTGGTAACAGCGAACTTTGCCGCGATGCGCCGCGTCGCCGGGCAGATCGCACCGTTGATGCAGTTCATCGAGCGCCCGGTCAAAACGCTCGCCAGCTATACTTTTACCCTCTACCTGCTGCACCAACCACTTTTTCTCTTCTGGGCCGCCGTGCTGCATGGCAATCCGTCCGGATATGGCTACTGGCTGGCGACCACCGTGCTGATGGCCATCTCGGTCGGCCTCATCGGGTACTTTACGGAAAACAGGCGACGGAGACTGTGCCAAGGCATTGAAAGCGCCTTGTGCCGGATTGCCGGGCGACTGAGCGCAGGTTATGACAAAGCCTGAAGCCTTGCCGCCCTGCATTGTCCTCGGTCTGGAAACCCAGATCGGTCTGGCTATTGTCCGGGAACTCGGTCGCGCCGGTGTGCCGGTGATCGGCATCGCCCACTCCCGGCATGCGCTTGGCTTGCATTCCCGCTACCTGGCGCGGCGCATCGTCATTGAGCAGCCGCGCAGCGAGGCGTTGCTCGAACAGATTCGCGCACTGGGCGAAGAATTTGGCGAAATCCCGCTGCTCACGGTGTCCGAATCCAACCTCAACTGGCTGCTCGGCAACCACCAGCATCTCGGCAAAGTCAAAGCTGTCCTGCCCCGGGCCGACGCGCTCCAGATCGTCCTCGACAAGGAGAAAACGCTGGCCGTTGCCGAATCTGTTGGTATTTCGACACCGCCAACCGTCGAGCCAACTTCGCTTGAAGCCATCGAACAACTGGCCCGAACACTCGCCTTCCCGGTGGTGTTGAAATGGAAAGATCCGAATGCCATCGGCCCACTGCTATCGACGCATGGAATATCGTTTCTCAAGACGGAATATGCGCAGAATGCCGAACAATTGATCGCCATCGGCAAGCGTTACCAGTCGCTGGGCAAATGGCCGCTGATCCAGGAATATTGCCCCGGCAGCGGACTTGGACAGTTTTTTTTCATGCATCAAGGAGAAGCCTTGCGCCGTTTCCAGCATCTTCGCATTGCCGAGTGGCCGCCAGAAGGTGGTTTTTCGAGTGTCTGCGACAGCCTGCCGCTGACGGAACATGCCGACTTGCAGGAAAAATCGCTGGCTTTGCTGCGAGCCATCGGCTGGGAAGGCGTCGCCATGGTCGAATATCGCCTCGACCGGCAAACCGGCAAAGCAGTGCTGATGGAAATCAATGGCCGCTTCTGGGGCAGCTTTCCGCTGGCGGTGCAATGTGGCGCCGGTTTCGCACTGCTCGCCTACCTGGTGAATGGACTCGGCAGAAAGGCAGCTTTGGGGGAAGTGGAGAGCGGACGCCGCTGCCGGATGATGAGCACGGAAATCAAGCGCCTGATCCGGATATTATTCAAACTGGGCAAGATCAGTGACCCATTTTTCAAAGTTGCTCCCGGCAAAGAGCTAAAACGCTTCTGGCTGGATTTTTTCAGGGCCGGGGTCGGTTATTACGTTTGGTCGCCGGACGACCCGGCCCCGTTCCGGGCTGATTTGACCAATATGCTTCTGCGACGAACATGAACGGAAAAACAAGCAATGCGTGACCTGCTGATCGCCGGATTCATATTTGTCGGCCTGATCGCCACATTAAGAAAACCGTGGCAGGGCGCTATCCTGTGGATCGTCATCAGTGTGCTCAATCCGCACCTGCTCGGGGTCACCATGGCTAAACAGCCCGTGGCCGCCGTCGTCGCCGCTACGACCGTCTTCGCCGCGCTGATTCGCCGGGCCGATTTCTCCATTCCCTGGAAAGCGCCGCTGGTCTGGTTCACCCTGTTCACCGCCTGGATGTGCATCACCTGGCTTGTCTCAGGGGCGCTCGCCGCAAATTACGAGATGTGGGACAAAGTGATGAAGATCAACTTCATGCTCTTCGTCGTCTACAGTCTGATCGTTACCCGCCGGCAGATCGACTGGGTCATCTGGGCCATTGCCGGTTCATTGTGTTACTACGGCGTCAAGGGCGGCGTCTTCACCATACTGACCGCCGGCGCCTATCGGGTCTGGGGGCCGGATGGCACTTTCATTGCTGGCAACAATGAAATTGCGCTGGCGCTGATCATCGGCATTCCCCTGCTCTGGTATCTGCGGTTTACCCTGAAAAACCGTTGGCTGCGCCTGGGCATGCTGGCAGCCATGTTGCTATGCGCCATCGCCGCGCTCGGCAGTCATTCGCGCGGCGCTCTGCTGGCGCTGATCGCCATGACCTTGTTCTTCTGGGTGCGCAGCCGACACAAGGCGAAAATCGGCCTCGCCATCCTCTGCCTTGCGCCGATCCTCCTCGGGCTGATGTCACAGGGCTGGGAAGAGCGCATGGCGACTATCCAGACTTACGAGGAAGATCGCTCGGCGATGGGCCGCATCAATGCCTGGTGGATGGCTTACAACCTGGCCAAGGCCAATTTTTTCGGCGGCAGCTTTGAAACGGCGACTCCCATCTTCTTCGCCCTCTATGCACCGGACCCGACTGCCATCCACGGGCCGCACAGTATCTATTTTCAGACGCTCGGCTCACATGGTTTCCTCGGCCTCTTCCTTTTCCTCGCCATGTGGCTGTCGACCTGGATGACCTGCAACCGCGTTCGCAAGCTAACCCGGGACAAGCCGGAAAAACAGGGAGACTTCCTGCTGGCCTCGATGATCCAGGTGTCACTGGCCGGCTTTGCCGTCGGCGGCGCTTTCCTCGGCCTTGCCTATTTCGACATGCCTTATTTCCTCATGGCAATGGCGTTGCGTCTGTTGTGGCTGGAAGAAAAGGAAGCCAAGGCCACCGGCGCGCCGCTCAACCCGGTCACCAGCCCCCCGCCCTGGATTTCGTCAGGCAACCCATGAAAAGCAAATGGTTACGATTCCTCGGCATTATCGCGCCACTCGCTATCATTGCCTTGATCTGGACTCCTCCCCTCCGTCACTATCTGGTTTTATCGGCGGCGTTTTGGCAACATGCTGCAAGTCTGCGCCGTTATCGGCTGGATTGGCGTCGGACTGTTTTTACACCTGTGGTATTTCCCATGAATTTACGACTATCCGGAGATTTGCCATGACGCGATCCATCAAGCTCTGGTCGAACGCCTTGTTGTTAAGCGCCATCATCGGCAGTTCACGGGTCATGGCCTACGCCCTTGATCCCGCTTGCGGCGATCTGACCGAGAATTATCTGCACAAACCGACGGACTACCGCACCGCACCGCAAGAACAACTGAATCTGGTTGAACGCCCCCATTTCCGCACCGAGCATGCGACGATTCTCAAGGGGCAGACTGAAGCCTCTTCCGGATACGGCCAAAGCTATGGTGGCCTGATGGCTGGTTTTGACTACACCTTGCGCGTTTTTCCCAATCACCACCTGGCGTTGCAAGACATCGACCGCCTCGGTCTGATGTTGAAGACGGAAAAACCGGCAAAGGCGCATTTCTCCCTGGAGTGTTATTACAAACGCGCCATCGCCTTCGTTCCTGATGACTCAGTCGTGCGCCTGCTCTACGGTCTGTACCTGAACCGCCGGGGCAGAATCAAGGAAGGCGTGGAACAGTTGCAGGCGGCCGAAGAAAATGCGCCCGACGATAGCAACGTCCAGTACAACCTTGGTCTGGCCTGGTTTCAGATCAAGGACTATGACAAGGCGCGCGAGTACGCCAAACGCGCCTACGAAGGCGGCTTCCCCCTGCCCGGCCTGCGCCAGATGCTGATCAAGGCCGGGCAGTGGAAGGAATAAACCATGCTCGTTAACGTCAGCCCGATGCGCAGTGGAGGTTAAGTTGTTCTGGTCGCTCATCAGCCATCGGCTGGCGCCAGGAGGGCGCAACGGCAAGCTCAGCATCTTCATTTTTCACCGTGTTCTGCCGGTGGCTGACCCCTTGTTGCCGTTTGAACCCTCAGCCAAACAATTCGCCTGGATGACGCGCTTCATCGCCCGCGCCTTCAATGTCCTGCCGCTCGGCGAAGCCGCCCGCCGCCTGCAGGAAGGCAGCCTGCCGCCCGCCGCCGCCTGCATCACCTTCGACGACGGTTATGCCGACAACCTGCTGGTCGCCTGGCCCATCCTCAAACGTTACGGCGTACCAGCGACTTTTTTCATCGCCACCGCCTTTCTCGAAGGCGGCCGCATGTGGAATGACGATGTGATCGAAGCCTTCCGCTTTGCCAAAGGCGAAGAACTCGACCTTGACGCCTGCGGCCTCGGTCGCCATCAGATCAGTGACGCGGCGGCGCGCGTGCGCGGTTACGAGGCCGTGCTCGGCAAACTCAAGTATTTCGAGCACTTCGAGCGCAGCGCCATCGCCCAACAAATCGCCGCCCGCTGCGCCGTGCCGACAGCGAACGAACTGATGATGACGCACCGGCAATTGCGCACGCTCGCCAGCGAAGGCGCGGAAATCGGCGGCCACACCCGCACCCACCCGATTCTCGAAAAACTCGATGACACCGCCGCTCAGGAGGAAATCACCGTCGGCAAACAAGAACTGGAAGAACTGCTCGGCAAGCCGGTGCAGGTTTTCGCCTACCCCAACGGCGTCCCCGGCCGCGACTGCTCGACCCGCCACGGCGAAATGGCCCACCAGGCCGGTTTCACCGCCGCCGTAACCACCCGTCAGGCGTGCGCCACTGGCGCTGCCGACCCTTTCCAGCTACCCCGCTTCACCCCCTGGGATCGCACGCCATTGCGCTTTGCCTTGCGCAGCCTGACAACCTTGGCGAAAACAAACTGAATGCTGTTCAATTCCTACGCCTTCATCCTGCTCTACCTGCCGCTGACGCTACTCGGTTTCTTCCTCGCCGCCCGGCGCAGCAAAGCGGCTGGCGCTGGGTGGCTGGCGCTCTGCTCGCTGTTTTTTTACGGCTGGTGGGATTACCGCTACCTTGGTCTGTTGCTGCTTTCGGTTTGCGGTAACTACGGCGCCGGGCATTACATCGCCCGCCGCGCTGGCACATCGACCGCTCGACGGATGCTGGCCGTAGCCGTCACTACCAACCTGTTACTGCTCGCTTACTACAAGTACGCTGATTTTTTCATCACCAGCGCCAACGCTATTCTCACCACCGACTGGCCACTGCTCGGCATCGTGTTGCCGATCGGCATCTCGTTTTTCACCTTCACCCAGATCGCCTTTCTGGTTGATGCTTACAGCGGCAAGGTCACCGAATACCGTTTTGTCTATTACCTGCTGTTCGTCACCTATTTTCCTCACCTGATCGCCGGCCCGATACTGCATCACAAGGAAATGATGCCGCAATTTGACGAGGACCGGAATTACCGACCCCATGCCGCCAATTTCGCCATCGGCCTGACCATTTTCGCCATTGGTCTCGCCAAGAAAGTGCTGATTGCCGACAACCTTGCTGCCTATGCCACACCCGTATTCGCGCCGCAAGCCGATGCTCCGTCGCTGCTCATCGCCTGGGGTGGCGTTCTGGCTTACACCTTTCAGCTCTATTTCGATTTTTCCGGCTATTCGGATATGGCTATCGGCCTTTCCCGCCTGTTTGGCGTGCGCCTGCCGCTCAACTTTGCTTCGCCCTACAAGGCGACCAATATCGTCGAGTTCTGGCGGCGTTGGCACATGACCTTGTCTCGTTTTCTCCGCGACTATCTTTACATTGCTCTCGGTGGTAACCGCTGCGGCAAATTCCGCCAACAATTGAATCTGATGTTGACCATGCTGCTCGGCGGCTTGTGGCATGGCGCCGGCTGGAATTTTGTCATCTGGGGCGGATTGCACGGCCTTTTCCTCGTTCTCAACCACCGCTGGCGCGCCGCTACCCACCGTCTGCCGACCTTGTTGCCAAAGCCACTGACGTCAATACTGAGCGGTACGCTGACCTTCGTTTGCGTCGTTTTCGCCTGGGTTTATTTTCGCTCACCCGACCTGGCCACCGCCAACCGCCTGGTGCTCGGCATGTTTGGCGGCTTCGGCGCAAGCCTGCCGGAATCGCTGGTTTCCCTGCTCGGGCCACTCGGCCCCTGGCTCGAACAGATCGGCATCACAACTCACTTAGGCGGCGGCTCATCATTCATTGAAACCTGGGCAATGCTCGGCGTCGCCGCCCTGATCGCCTTTCTTGCCCCCAACACCCAACAGATCATGAGTCGTTTCGAGCCAACCCTGGATGAAGCCCGATACGTTCCGGCCCCCCTGTCACCCCGCCTGCTCTGGCTACCGTCCCGCGCCACAGCCATTGGCGCTGGCCTGCTGCTGGCCGCTGGTCTTCTAGCCTTGAGCCGACCAACTGAATTTCTCTACTTCCAGTTCTGATGCCCGAACCTCAACACGCCTACGACTGGCCATCCTATCTGCGCTGGCTGTTCGTCATTTGTCTGGCAACGGTGATGACTTGCGCGCTGCTCAATATCGTGACTGATCCGCTCGCTGTCTTCGGGATGCCACGCATCGCCGGATTCAACGCGGTCAAACCTTATCCTGACCATCATCGCCAATTGTCTCGCCTCGCCGCAGCCCGGCGAATTTGCGCGCCAGTCGGTATTTTTGGCAATTCCCGCGCCGAAATCGGCTTCGATCCACGCAATCCGGATTTTTCCGCCCTCGGCGGCAGCGCCTTCAATCACGCCATTCCCGGCAGCGGCGCAAGTGGCGCCTACCGCCAGTTACTCTGGTTGAAAGCTGCTGGTTGTCTACCAAAAACTATCATCCTCGGTGTCGAATTTTTCGACTTTCTCGGCGGCGCACCAGCCGCCCGCCCACCAACGCTGGCTGAAGCCCCTCCGCCCACACTCGATCAAAATTTTCTCGCCGAAAGCGTATTTTCGATAAGCGGTCTGCGCGAAGCCCTGAACACGATTCTCATCCAGCGCGCCGAATTTCCAGCAAGTATCACCGAATATGGCTTCAATCCACTGCGCAACTATTTGCAGGAAGTCGGGCGCTACGGTCACCATGCGTTGTTCCGCCAGCGCGGCGAGGAAAACCTGCGCAACTGGAGCCGTAAACCGCTACGCCTGCGGCCACCGGACGGCGGGCCATCGGATGATGAAACGGCCATTGCCGCCATTCTCGATCTCGCCACGACAAATGGCAGCCGGGTCGAGCTGGTGATCTACCCCTATCATGCCGAGATCCGGCTATTGCTTGAAGGCACGGGCATGAGCGCCTTGTTCACCGACTGGAAACGTCTGCTCTTTCGCCTCGCCGCCGACAGAATCGAACATGGCGGCAATATTGAAGTCTGGGATTTCAGCGGCATCAGTGACGAAACTATGGAAGCCATTCCGGCTCCCGGTGACCACCACACCCACCTCGCCTATTATTGGGAAGCTGGGCATTTCAAGAAAGAACTTGGGGATCGGGTAATCGCCCGGATTGCTGGCCAGAACAACGGTTTCGGCCTCCGACTTGAACCCGCGACGCTGGAGGCGTGGCTGGCCGCAGACCGGGCGCGGGTGATTACCGAACTGGCTCACCCTTCGCCACTGAAGACCGAGGTCGAACATCTGATCTCCGGCGCTGGACAGCGCCGCTGATCGCCCCGGCGCTCCATTCGATCAGGAAGGCTTGAAGCGGGCCGCATAAAAGCGGCTGATCTCAAGCCACAATTGATGGCCGCAAGCCCAGGCGGCAAGCAGCCCCCCGAGCACGCCGCCGATGCCGGAAAACAGCGCCGACAACAGCAATTGATCCGGTCGCCAGCCCCAATGGAAAATCACCGCAACCGAAGCCGCCGAAGCGCCGAGCGCAACCAGCAGGCTTTTGCCCCAGACGCGCAATATCGCCCCAATGGTAAAAGTAATGTGCTTGCGCGCCACGTAGAGCCAGAATGCCGATGACAGCAGCCCGGAAACGATCAGGCACTGGCTCAACAGCAAAGGGCCAGACATTGCCCCGAGCGCGACTGCGACGAGAGCCGCCAGCATCGACAGCAGGGTTGCCTTGAGCACATCGTTGATGGCGCCAATGCCAATCAGGGGCGGCGAGCAGATGGCGGCTGGAATGGCGACGGCGCAGGCGACAGCCAGCCAGCGCGCCGGATCGACGGCGGCATCCCACTGCGTGCCGTAGAGAATGCGGATGGCTGGCCAGGCCATCAGGGCGATGCCGCTGAAAAAGACCCAGCCCAGGCCAGTAATCAGTTCCATGGCAATCAGAAAGGGAACGCCGAGGTCGCGCGATTCGCGCGACTGGCGGGCAAAATAAGGCAGCGCCACGGCATTGACCGCATCAAGGACCAAGCGCTGAAACATCGTCACCAAGCCCTGCCCCCGGCTGAACAGACCGGCCGCCGCCATGCTCTGCAATTTCCCCAGCAGCAACTCCGGCGCGCCACTCGCCAAGGTATTCATCAGCGAGGCCGCAGTCAGTTTGCCGCCAAACGAAACGACATCGCCGATGCCACGCATGATTGGTCGCCAGCACAAGTCCGGGCGGACGAAAATCCAGAGCGCGGCAAGGCCAGCCACCGTCGAGAGGGCATTGGCCCAGGCCAGACTGACCGGGCCAAAACCCGCCCAAGCCAAACTGACTGCAGTAATGGCATGGGCCAGGGCGCCGAGAAAACGCAAACTGGCGATCGAACCGAAGC
This sequence comes from Azonexus sp., assembly GCA_031285115.1. Lineage (GTDB taxonomy): Bacteria > Pseudomonadota > Gammaproteobacteria > Burkholderiales > Rhodocyclaceae > Azonexus. Next base: position 21,285 of record JAITWU010000317.1, read on the forward strand.
GCATTTCCCGGATCAGCCAGGCATAGGGATAGCCAAGAAAAGGAGTAATCGCAAAATTCAGGGCCAGCACCAGCATAATCTCGACCATCTGCGGCTCGCCATAAAAACGCGCCACCGGCAGCGCCGCCGCCAGCACCAGCACGGCAAAAAAAAGGCCAAGCCCGAGTTGCACGCTCCAGGTGGCGCGCATTTTTTCTTCCGTCAGCGCCTTGTTCTGCACCAGATATTGCCCGGCGCCGAGATCGCGGAAGGTGGCAATGAAGCCAAGCAGCACCATGGTCACCGAATAGATGCCGATTTCCGACGGCGTCAGCAGCCGGGCAATGACCATCGACGAGACGGTATGGATCACCAGTCCCGAATAACGGTCGAGAAAAGAGAAGGCGAGGGTTTTGCGGGTGGACAAAGAGGCGCTTCCAAACCTTGAATCAGGCCACAAAGGAACGCGGTCGCGCTTGCAGCCACTGCGCGAGAATCATCAGAATCCACACCAGTTCACCGTAATAGCCGGGATGTTGCGGCAGGTAATCCTTGAGCAGACGGTCGAGAAAATCACCGCGAACGATCCGGCAGCCGCGCAGATAGTCGAGGGAGTCGACCGCCAATTTGCGCAAGGCCGGATGGTCGACCACCCAAACGCCAAACGGCAGGCCGAAGCCGTGCTTTTTCTTGGCGATGATCTCAGGCGGCAGAAAATCTTTGAGCGCCTCCTTGAAAAACCAGCGCAGGGTCAAACCTTTGAGCTTGAGTTCCGGGTCGAGGCGCAGCGAAAAATCGACCAGACGGTCGTCGAGGAAAGGAAAGCCGACCTCCAGACCGGCCAGCCGGGTCGAACCGAGCACTTTCGGCAGATCGTTGTCGGCGAGGGTATATTTCCAGTCGTACCACAGCATCCGGTTGACCAGCGCATCGGCATCGGCGGCGCGCCAAGTTTCCCGCTGCTGGCGCAAGGTGTCCTCTGGCTCGACCTGGGCGAGGAATTCCGGCGTCAGCGCCTCGCCCAGACCGAGCCGGGTCAACAGGTTATACATCTGCATCCGGTCCGGCATCGGCACACTCGCCTGTTCGACGTAACTGACCGCTTTTTTGAGGCCAGGGATTTTGCCCGGCCAAACCATGCCGGTCAGCAGTGGCTCCAGCAAACCGCGCCGCAAGAAACCGGGAATCCGCTCATAAGCCCCGAACACCCGCTGCTTGGCGTAGCGGACATTGCCGCCGAACAGCTCATCGCCGCCATCACCCGCCAGAATCTGCGTCAAACCCGCTTCGCGCGCCGCCTTGGCGCAGTAGTAAGCGGGCAGCACCGAGGAATTGCCAAACGGCTGGTCGTAAGACGTGGCAACCAGCGGAATGGAGGCCACCAGATCATCCGCCGTCACATAGTAAGCATGATGTTCAGCGCCAAACTGGCGGGCGGCGATGCGGGCATACGCCATTTCGTCGTAACCCGCCGCCGCGAAACCGATGGAAAAAGCCCGCGCCGGTTCGCCCGTCACTTCGCGCAGCAGCCCGGCCACCGTCGAACTGTCGGTGCCGCCGCTAAGAAAACAACCGGTATTACCAGCCGCCAGATCGGCCACGCCGTCACGCAAAATTTGCCGGAATTCGGCCTTCAGTTGATCGAACGGCGCTCGTTTGGCTTCATCAAAATGCGGTCGCCACCACGGCGCAACGGTCAGCTTGCCTTGCTCGAACAAAGCGTAATGACCGGCAGGCAGGCGGAAAACATCCTTGAACACCGTCCGCGGCGCCGGAATCATATGGAAATAGAGATAGTCGTAAAGCGCCTGCGGATCAATATCACCCTCAGCGCCAGCCAGTTGATCGGCCCGTTCGGCAACCTGCAAAACGCCGCCAGTCAGGCGATAACACAGCGAATGGAGGGAAAAACGGTCGACTGCGCAAAAAACCTTGCCATCCGGCCAGTTGATAACGACAGAAAACGCCCCCCTGACTGCCTGTGGCGCATCAACGCCGCGCCGCTCCCAAGCGGCCAGCCAATGCGCCCGATGATCCTCCGTCGCCGCCTCAACCGGTATTTGCGGACTATTGCCGGAGACCGTAATTTTAATATTATCCATGCTGTTATCAAATTGTATTGACTGATTATCAGGACGCCATCCGATTATTTTACAACAGGCGACCAATCATTTTCCTTCGCCGGCAAAAAAACCAGATGACGGGAGAAAGGCAGGTATTTCAAGCCACCTGGATAGAACAGGCTTTTAAGATGCGCATTCCAGGCGGCTCGCCACTCCCTCTGTTTGCGCAACATATCGGCCTGATGATGAAAATTCCTGCCAATATGCGCACGGATCATCGTGGCAATAGATTTTGGCGGATTCATTGCCAGCATTTTTTGATAAAGCTCATCATAAGCCTCGCCATAGGCTGATGATTTGGATAGTGAATCCGGCGTATCGTTTATTCGGAAAGTCGGCTGATCAAGGACGGCGACTTTTTTTCCGGCCATGCACAATTTGAACGCCAGCCAGGTCCACTCGGCATAGGGGTGTGGCTCTTCAAAATATTCAACGCCGATCCGTGCCGAACGAAACAGGCCGGCGCAGGAGGAAGGCAGCCAGTTTTGGTAAAACAGGGCGGCCAGCGGCGCCATTGATATTTTGTCCTGATTGCGCAGATAAAGCCTGTCGGCAGCGCGTCTTTCGCCAGTGTCCAGATAACGATAACCATTGGTCACGACAAAATCGCAGCTATCGTCACTGGCCAGCGCCGCGACTCGCGCGTCGATGGCGCCGGGCAGATATTCATCATCATCATCGAGAAAAGCGAAATAAGGGGTTTTGACTGCCTGTCGGCCGACCAGCAGCGCCAACGGCAGCGAACCAACGTCGAGTGACAGCAGTTCGAGGTGATTCCTGTTGCGCAAGGCATTTTCGACCTCGGCTGAACGACGGTTGCCATTGGCGACAACGACAATGTGCACTGGTCGGGTGGAGGCGGCAATAACACTGTCGATCGCGCGGAACAAAGAATCCCGGCGCCGCATGTCAGCCATGGTTGGAATGATGACGGTCACTTCAACCGGGTTACTGATTGCCATATCAGACATTTTCTACCAGAGGACAGCCGCAGCTTAAGGTAAATATGACAGTGTTAGTAGTAATAATTTCACAATACAGCATCACGATGGCGCCATTTTCAAATCTGCCCGGCAGCCGTCCGGCCACCCCGCGCCGCCCCCTTGAGCATAAAGCCGAGAAACAACAGCATATAAAACAGCCACGCCAGACGCGGTACGTCGATGACGCTGTCAAACATGCCAACAACCAGAAAGCCGACCATGGCCGCCGACAGGTAAGGCGCCAGTTCGTGCCGCCGCGCCCGGCCCAGGTTCAGTCGCCACAAGGCGGCGACGAGCAGCAGCAGGAACGACGCCAGACCGAACAAGCCCTGATCGAACAGCACATTGACCAGAACGTTTTTGGCGTGCCAGGGCAGGTGGTCGTGGTCGCTGCTGAAAAACCAGCCGCGCATATCGTCGGCGAAATCGCCATTGGTCAGCAGCGATTCGCCGCCCGGCCCGCTGAGGACGACATCTTCAATATCGGCTGCGCCGCTGATGTTGCTGATGCCGAGCGAGAACATCCTGAGTCGCGGCGCATACCACGGGCCACCGCCGAGCCGCGGCCCGGCCAGCGGCATGGTCACGCTCCGCCAGTCGCCGCCAGCCTTGACCTTGGCGCGCCCGATGGCGCAACCGGCAACATAGAGCAGGTGTTTTTCGCAAACCTCGACATGCAGATTGACATCGGTCTGCGGCCGGATTTTCAGCGTCACGACGAACGGCCCGTTGGCAGAGAAAGGCAGGCGCTGGGAGACGCGGAAAATATCGCCAAAGCTCATCGGATGCCGTGGCGCGACCAGCGATAACCAGGCGTCATCGCCTTCATGCGCCAGCCGGTAAGTGCCGGGGAATTTGCCATCCGGCGTGGTAAAAAAATAATTGGCCGGATAGCGCCCAAGGCCCTTGCCGAACCACAGATCTGACGGCGTCTGCAACATCGCCGCGCTGATCGACCAATGATCGAGACGCCCGCCCAGATCGTGCGATGAAGTCGAAAAGCGACCGCTCATATAGCCGCCACCGATGAACACCGCCACCATCGCGCTGACCGCCACCGCCGCGCTCATGAAAGTGGCCTGCCAGCGCAGCCCCTGCGGCCAGACCGGGCGGGCGGCGAAGATGGCAGCGAGACCTGCGACAAAGGTGAGAAGTAGAGCGATCAACATGCCCGCCAGAGCATCGCCGCCGCCCCAGTAATCGGCGACCTGCGCGGCGATGACGCCGAGAGCAAGCCAGCCGCCAGCGGCAAAAATCCGCCGACTGCCGACGAGCGCCGCAGGTCTCTGCCAGAGGACGAAAAACAGGGCCGCGAACAGCGCGAAATACACTCCATACGGCCCCTTGGGCAACACGGCGGCGAGCAGCGCGAGGAGACCACCGCCCATCAAACCGAGGGCGACACCGGCGGCCAGTTGCCGCCTGGCGATGCCGCGCAAGACCTGCGGCATCAGCAAAGTCACCGTGACGACGCCAAGCCAGGCGAGAAGGCCGCGATAACCGCCAGCGGCGAAGACGAGACCCGCCATGACGGCCAAGAGCGGCAAGGCGAGCGCCCAGCGGAGCGGCGGCCAGACCGCCGCCGCCGACTGTTGGCCGACGCTGGCGGCTGGGCGCGTCTGCCAGGCGAGCAGCGGCAGAGAGAGGAAGAGCGCCAGATAGACGCCGCGCGAAAAAGTAGTCAGCGCCGCGTAGGCGGCGAGGACGAGAAGGCCGGAAGCGAGCGCATGGCCGCCCGCCGTGCGCGCATGGCGCAAGGCCCAGACGGCAAAGGGCATGGTCAGCAGCAGCCAGCCGTCGAGCGCCGCGCCGCCGACGTGCATTTCCCAGAACAGGGCGGTCGAGCGGTAGTCGCTGGAAAAATTGAGGAGATCGGTAAACGCCAGCCG
>JAITWU010000159.1 GCA_031285115.1 Azonexus sp.
GCCTGGCCGAATTCTTTTTCGCGGAAATCCTTCTCTTTGCCAAGACCAACCAACAGCACGCGGTCGGCCAAAATGCCGGGGACGTTGTGCAGCAGGAGTGTCGAACCGCTCTTGCCTTCCATGTCGCCACGGCGAACGATGTCGCCGATATAGCCGTCCGCCGCCTTGTCGAGCAGTTCGGCTGGCAGGGTCAATTTGCGCGGTTCAAAGACGCCGACAACGACGCAGGCGCTGCGCTGCTTCTCCGGACTGCCACTTTTTATGCTAAATTCCACAAGCTGCTCCTGATTTGGGGAAATTGCTACTATCTTTAGAATTATCCCCGCATTTTTTTGGTTTCGTCAAAGCATGATATTCGAGCGCGCCGCCCGGCGCGAATTCGCCCAGGCAGCCGCCGGTGTCAGCGTCGCGCTGCTGGCTATTCTGACTTCCACCCAGTTGATCCGCTTGCTCAAGGCGGCGGTGGGTGGGCGAGTCGCGCCGGAAGCGGTGGCTTCGCTGCTCGGCTTCGCCGCCTTGAACTTCATGCCGGTTTTGCTGTCGCTGACGCTTTTTGTCGCCATTTTGCTCAGTTTGTCGCGGGCCTACCGCGATTCGGAAATGGTCATCTGGTTTACCAGCGGCCAGCCGCTGACTGCCTGGGTGCGACCGGTATTGCGCTTCGCCCTGCCGATTATCGGAGCAATTGCGCTGCTTTCCTGGTTCCTCTCGCCGTGGGCCAATTACAGCCGCGATGAGTACGAACAGAAGTTGTCGGCGCGGAGCGAACTGTCCCAGGTTTCGCCCGGCGCTTTTCAGGAAGTCAATGGCGGCCAGCGCGTTATTTTTGTCGAGGCGCTGGCCGACGACGCCAGCACAGTCGGCAATGTTTTCGTCGCCTCGGTGCAGGATGGCAAACTTGGCGTGGTGATGTCCGATACGGGCCGTCAGCGCATTGCCGAAAACGGCGATCGCTTCATCGTCCTCAACAGTGGCCGACGCTACGAGGTTCTGCCGGGCACGCCGGAATTCAAGGTGATGGAGTTTGAGCGTTATCAGATCCGCGTTGAAGACGGCGAAGCCAAGCCGGTTAGGCGTTCGCCCAAAACCATGCTGATGACCGAACTGCTGTTTGAAAACAGCGACAAAGCGCGTGGCGAACTGGTGTGGCGCATCGGTATACCGCTGTCGGCGCTGGTTCTTGCGCTGCTGGCGATTCCGCTCGGTTTCGTCAATCCACGGGCCGGGCGTTCGGCCAATCTGTTGATCGCCATTTTCATCTACGCCATTTACAACAACCTGCTCTCGGTCAGCCAGGCTTGGGTCGAGCAGGGGCGGCTCTCATTCTGGATCGGTTTGTGGGCCGTCCACGCGCTGATGTTGCTGCCGCTGCTGCTGCTCTTTTTCAAGCGCATGAATGTCGGCAATCCCTTTGCCCGGAGAGCGGGCTGATGTTTCGTCTCAGGTTTCGTCTCAGTCTCTGCCAACGCTACCTCATGCGTGAGGTGCTGGCGGCGGTTTTTCTCGTGCTGCTGGCTTTTCTCGCGCTGTTCAGCTTTTTTGATCTGGTCAACGAATTGCGCAAGATCGGCGACAGTTATCCGCTTGCTCAGGCGCTCCTCAGTGTCGTCCTCGATCTGCCCAACCTGGTCTACGAATTGATCCCGATTGCGGCGCTGATCGGCACGCTGTACGCCTTGTCCAACCTTGCCCGGCATTCTGAAATTACGGTTCTCCGCGCTTCGGGCATGGCGACGCGCGACTTGTTGTTTACCCTGTTTCGCGCCGCCGCCCTGTTGGCTTTATTGACTTTCATCGTCGGCGAGGCGCTGGTGCCACTGGCCGAGCGCATCGGCAACGAAATCCGGGCGAGAGCGGTCAGCCAGGCGATTGCCCAGCAGGGTTTCACCTCCGGCCTGTGGGTCAAGGATGGCCGCAGCTTCGTCAATATCCGCCTGGTGACGCCGGATTCGGCGCTGCGTCAATTGCGTATCTACCAGTTCGACGAGACAAATGCCCTCGAATCGGTGACCGATGCTGAAGAAGGGCATTTTGACCCTGCCGGGAGCTGGCTCTTGAGCAATGTTTCGCGCACGACGCTCTCCGGCGATACGGCGCGCGTCGAGCATCTGCCGGTCGTCAACTGGACTTCGGCGGTGACGCCCGATTTGCTCTCGGTGCTGATGGTGGCCCCGGAGCGGATGACCCTGTTCGGCCTGATCAGCTTTACCCGGCACTTGCAAGATAACCGGCAGCAGACCGAGCGTTACCAGATCGCCATCTGGAAGAAGCTCGTCTATCCGCTGGCGACGCTGGTCATGGTGGCGCTGGCGCTGCCTTTTGGCTACTCGCACAACCGCGTTGGCGGCGTCAGTCTGAAACTTTTTGCCGGGGTCATGCTCGGCATTTTGTTTTATGCCCTGAACGGCCTTTTTTCCAACCTCGGCATCATCAACGCCTGGCCGCCGTTCGCCAGCGCCACCGCGCCATCGGCGCTGTTCCTGCTGGCTGCGGCGGGGATGCTGTGGTGGGTTGAGCGGCGCTAGTTTATCGTTTTCCCCTTCCCCTCCTTTTTCTGGATTTTTTTCATGCCTGACCATCAACCTGTTGAACTTGAATTTTCCCGTAAATACGATCAGGAACACGCCCAGTATTATCTCGACAAACACCGGACAGGCATCGCCTGCCGCCTCTCCAACTGGCTCGATCAGCGCGTCGCCCGCCGCGCCCTGCAACTGGCTGGCAACCCGCGCGAAGTGCTGGATTTGCCCTGCGGCGCCGGGCGTTTCTGGTCGCTCTTGTGTGAGCGCCCGGACCGGGTCATTCTGGCCGCCGACAACTCCGCCGACATGGTTGCCGCCGCTCAGGCCGGGCAGCCGCCGGAAGTCGTCGCGCGCGTCAAAAAGGCTTTTCAGACCTCGGCTTTCGCCATTGATCTCGCAGACGGCGCGGTCGAATGTGTTTTCTGCATCCGGCTCCTGCATCACATCGAATCTTCCGAACACCGCCTGACCATTCTGCGCGAATTTCACCGCGTCAGCCGCGACACCGTGATTCTTTCGTTGTGGGTCGATGGCAATTACAAAGCCTGGAAGCGCCGCCGCAATGAGGAACGCCGCGCCGGTAAAGAGGGAGGGGGCGAGCATCAGAACCGCTATCTCGTAGCTCGCCAGGTCATCGAGGACGAATTCCGGCAAGCCGGTTTCGCCATTGTCGGCCATGTCGATTTTCTGCCCGGTTACGCCATGTGGCGCACCTATGTCCTGCGCAAGAAGAATTGAGCCTGATATGTCTGACATGAGCGAATTTGACCGTTGGTGGAATTCTCAGGGATCGTGGGTTGAGCCGCCCAACCAGCGGCGTGGCGGCGAAAGCGGCGTCCAGATCCTGCCGCCGCAAAAGCCGGGAGAGCCACCGTTGTTCAGCAAACGGCAGGTCAACCACATTTACCGCACCCTGCTGCATCCTTTTGGCCGCCCGACCGTACTGCGCGAAATAAAGGCTTACCAAGCCCTGTCCCGCCTCGGCATCGGCACGCCGAAACTCATCTATGGCGCTGCCCGCAAACAACCGGAAGGCTGGCAGGGGCTATTGGTCACCGAAGCCTTGCAGGGCTTCGTCAGTCTCGAAAC
>JAITWU010000379.1 GCA_031285115.1 Azonexus sp.
CGGCATCCCTTTCACCCTCACCCCCAACCCCTCTCCCTTCAAGGGAGAGGGGAGTATTGAGGAGCCTCGCCAGCAGCGCATGGCAAATCTCGCGCTGAATTGCGGCGGCGGCGTCGTAAGTTGGCGCGGCGCGCTCAAAGGCGCGGCGGATGTGGGTTTTCGGCGGGGTTGGATCAAGCATTGAGAAACGATGTGGCAGCGGCGACAAAGCGGGCCGGGTCAGACAAAAAAGGTGCATGGGCGCAGTCATCGAAAGGCTGCAGACGGGCATTGGGCATCAGCGCCGCGCAAGATTCAGCCGCCGCCAGCGGCATCAAGGGGTCGGCGGCGCCGTGGAGCAGCAGCGTCGGCGCGGCAACGCGCCCGGCGACCTCGCGCAGATCGACGTCGCGCAGCCAGTCGAGGCCGCCTGCCAGCACGGCGGCGGGCGGCAGCGGCGAAGCCAGCCGCAACAATTCGGCAGTCACCGCCCTGGCGCGGGCGTCGCCGCGATTAAAGCCGCCGACGAAGCGCGGCAGCATGGCGGCGGCGTCAAGCCGCACGGCAGCGCTAAATTCGCCCAGGGTCGCGGGCGGCATGGCGTGCGGCCAGCCTTCGCGCTGGACAAAACTGGCCGTTCCGGCAATCAGCAGCAGGCGGCTGATTTTCTCTGGCGCACGGGCGGCCACCGCCAGCGCCAGCATCGCCCCCAGCGACCAGCCCGCCAGTTGCGAAGCGGGTGGCAGACGTTCGACCAGCGCCGCGACGGCGCGATCGAAATCGCCCTCAAACGGCGCTTCGCCATAACCGGGCAGATCGACGAGCGCGCCGCCGAGCGCCTTGGCAATGGCCTGCAACGGGCCGCTGCCAAGACACCAGCCGGGAAGGATGAACAGGGGAGGCATCTCTATTTCCTCAATGAAGCCGAATTTTCAAGTGCGTTACTCATTGAGATTCGCCAGTTCCCGCAAAGCTGCCAGCAGACGACCCATATCTTCCTCCGTATGCGCCGCCGACAGCGATAGCCGCAAACGCGCAGTGCCAGCGGGCACGGTCGGGGGGCGGATGGCTGGAACCCACAGGCCGCGCTCCCAGAGGGCGGCTGAGAGGGCGACGGCGGCGGTGTTGTCGCCGATGATCAGAGGCTGGATGGCGGTGGCGGAGGGGAGCAGCGGCCACGGCAAATCGGCGGCGGCGTCGCGCAGACGGGCGATGTGGGCGAACAGGCGCTGGCGCAGCGGCTCGCCTTCCTCGATGTGGCGCAGGCTGCGGCTCAAGGCACAGGCGAGGGCGGGCGGGGCGGCGGTGGTGAAGATGTAGCTGCGGCCTTTTTGCCGCAGGTATTCGATGGCGGTTGCCGATCCGGCGACGAAGGCGCCGCCGACGCCCGCCGCTTTGCCGAGTGTGCCCATGAGCAGGATGCGTTCGGCGGCGGGCAGCCCGAAATGCGCCAGACTGCCGCGCCCCTGCGGGCCGAGAACGCCGAAGCCGTGGGCGTCGTCGATGACCAGCCAGGCGTCGAACTGTTCAGCGAGCCGCAGCAGTTGGGGCAGCGGGGCGAGGTCGCCGTCCATGCTGAAAACGCTGTCGCTGACGATGATTTTGGCGGCGGCGGCGCTCGCCGCCAGTTGGCGTTCCAGCGCCGCCATGTCCGTGTGCGGGTAGCGGCGGACTGCCGCGCCGCCCGCCTTGGCAAGTTGCATGGCGTCGATGAGGGAAGCGTGGTTGAGTTTGTCGGCGAAGATGGCCGCGCCGCGCTGGGCAAAGGTTGGCGTGACGGCGAGATTGGCGAGGTAACCGGTGGCGAAGGTGAGCGCGCGGGCAAAGCCGGTGAAGGCGGCAAGTTCGTTTTCGAGCTGCTCGTGCGGCGCGAAATGGCCGCTGACCAGGTGCGACGCGCCGCTGCCCGCGCCCCAGCGGCGTGCGCCGTCGGCGAGCGCCCCGGCGATGTCGGCGTTGGCGGCAAGACCGAGGTAGTCGTTGCTGGCGAAATTGATTTTTTCCTGTCCGCCGACGATGACGGCGCGGCGACAGGGGGAGGCGAGGATGCGACGGCGGCGGGTGAGGTCGGCGGCGGCGATGTCGGCGAGTTCGGCTTGGAGGGGGGCGGTCAGGTTGGTGGGGTTAGGCCCATCGGGATTTTGTAGGATGGGTAGAGCGCAGCAAAACCCATCGTTTTCGCCGCTTTGGCCACATTGATGGGTTTCGCTGCGCTCTACCCATCCTACAGGCTGTGATGCTTGATCCTCATACGAGCGCCCTGAAGCCTCCACAGGAGAGGAGGATTTGCCCTTCACGTCAACGCCCTTGCCAGCGCCGCTTGCGTCGCCGCGCCGAGGTGGGCGATTTCGCCGTCATCGACGATGTAGGGCGGCATCCAGTAAATGGTGTTGCCGATGGGCCGGATGAGCGCCGCGTGATCCAGCGCGGCGCGGTAGAAGCGGCGGGAGAAGTGTGGATCGTCGGTCATCACGTCAAAAGCCGCAATCATGCCGCGCTGGCGCAGGTGGCGGACTTGCGGGTGGGCGGCGAGCGGTTCGAGCGCGGCGGCGAGTTGTTCGGCGCGGCGCTGGTTGGCGGCGAGCACGTTGTCCCTGGCAAAAATATCGAGCGTCGCCAGCGCCGCCCGGCAGGCAAGCGGGTTGCCGGTGTAGGAGTGCGAATGGAGAAAGGCGCGGGCGGTCGAGTCGTCGAGAAAGGCGGCGTGGATGGTGGAACGGCAGAGGACGACGGAAAGCGGCAGATAGCCGCCGGAGATGCCTTTGGAGAGGCAGAGGAGATCGGGATGAATGCCGGCCTGCTCATGGGCGAAAAAAGTGCCGGTGCGCCCGCAGCCGACGGCGATTTCGTCGCCGATGAGGTGCACTTCGTAACGGTCGCACAGGGCGCGGGCGAGACGCAGGTATTCCGGGTCATACATGACCATGCCCGCCGCGCCTTGCACCAGCGGCTCGACGATGAGGGCGGCGGTGCGCTCGCCGTGTCGCTCCAGATGCACCGCCAGCGCGGCGGCGGCGCGGCGGGCGACGGCGGCGGCGGATTCATTGTCGAGCGCCAGCCGGGCATCCGGCGACGGCAGCACCCGCGCCGGGTTGCCGACCAGCGGCGCGTAAGCGTCCTTGAACAGGGCAACGTCAGTGACGGCCAGCGCGCCAACCGTTTCGCCGTGGTAGCTGCCTGCGAGACAAAGAAATTCCCTTTTTTCCGGGCGGCCCAGGTTGCGCCAGTAGTGAAAACTCATTTTGAGCGCGATTTCCACCGCCGAAGCGCCGTCGGAAGCATAGAAAGCATGGCCGAGAACGCCGCCGGTGAGCGCCGCGAGGCGTTCTGACAATTCGACCACTGGCTGGTGCGTAAAACCCGCCAGCATGACGTGTTCGAGACTTTCGAGCTGATCCTTGAGCGCCGCATTGAGGCGCGGGTTGGCGTGACCGAAGAGGTTGGTCCACCACGAACTGATGCCATCGAGGTAACGCCTGCCGTCAAAATCGTAAAGCCACGCGCCGCTGCCACGGGCGATGGGAATTAGCGGCAGGTGCTGCGCTTCACCCGCTTGCGCGTGATGGCGCATTTGCGTACAGGGATGCCAGACGGCGGCGAGACTGCGGGCGAGCCAGTCAGCGTTGGCCGAGGGGCTGGTGGGGGCTGGGATCATGGGGATTCGTCAAAGTAAACCCGAGGTCACAGGGTGACGGAGAAGCAATGCAGAACGGGTTTCAAACCGCTGACACG
>JAITWU010000033.1 GCA_031285115.1 Azonexus sp.
CCCCGAGCTACGAAGCCGCCTATCTCAACAACCCCAAACCGTCCTATCCCGCGCTCTCGCGCCGCCTGGGCGAAGAAGGGGCCGTCAAACTGCGCGTTCTGGTCACCGCCGATGGCCGGGCGGCCACGGTCGAACTGGTGCAGAGCAGCAACTTCCCGCGCCTCGACGAAGCCGCCCGCCAGGCCGTCGCCCACTGGCGCTTCGTCCCCGCCCGGCGCGGCGGCGAAGCGGTTGAAGCCACGGTGATCGTGCCGGTTGTGTTTCGTCTGGATAACTGAAATGCCCGGTCGGGTTCCTGCTATCAGGCTGGGTCTGGCCACAGCACGTTACAAAACATAGCGTGACAAATCCTCATCGGCTGCGACATCGCTCAAACGGGCGTTGACATAGGCGGCATCGACCTGCAATTGCTCGAAACCGGGCTTGCCCGCTTCAAACGAGATTTCTTCGAGCAATTTTTCCATCACCGTATGCAGGCGGCGGGCGCCGATGTTTTCGGTGCGCTCATTGACCTGCCAGGCCATTTCGGCGAGACGCCGGATGCCCTCCGCTGCGAACTCGACCGTCACTCCTTCGGTCGCCAGCAGCGCCTGATACTGCTTGGTCAGGCAGGCGTCGGTCTGGGTCAGGATGCGCTCGAAATCGGCCACCGACAGCGAATCCAGTTCGACGCGGATGGGAAAGCGGCCCTGCAATTCGGGGATCAGGTCGGAGGGCTTGGAGAGGTGGAAAGCGCCGGAAGCGATGAACAGCACATGGTCGGTCTTGATCATGCCGTACTTGGTCGAGACCGTCGTCCCTTCGACCAGCGGCAGCAGGTCGCGCTGCACGCCCTGACGGGAAACGTCGGCGCCGTGGCTTTCCGAGCGGCTGGTGATTTTGTCCAGTTCGTCGAGGAAGACGATGCCGTTCTGCTCCACCGCCTTGACGGCTTCGAGCTTGATTTCCTCGTCATTGACCAGTTTGGCGGCCTCTTCGTCGGCCAGGAGTTTGAGCGCCTCCTTGATTTTGAGCTTGTGCGATCTTTTTTTGCCGCCGCCGATATTCTGGAACATGCCCTGAATCTGCTGCGTCAATTCTTCCATGCCCGGCGGCGCGAAAATTTCGGCCTGCACTACCGGGGCGGCGACTTCGATGTCAATTTCCTTGTCGTCGAGTTCGCCTTCGCGCAGTTTTTTGCGGAATTTCTGCCGTGTGCCGTTGTCGTTGGTTGCCGTGTCTTCAGCATAAAAACCGGGGTGGCGGGCGGGCGGCAGGAGGACATCGAGGACGCGCTCCTCGGCAGCGTCTTCGGCGCGGGCGCGGTTGGCTTTGATGGCGCGGTCGCGATGCGATTTGACGGCCATCTCGATCAGGTCGCGGATGATGGTTTCGACATCGCGGCCAACATAGCCGACTTCCGTGAATTTGGTCGCTTCGATCTTGATGAACGGCGCATCCGCGAGCCGCGCCAGACGGCGGGCGATTTCGGTTTTGCCGACGCCGGTCGGGCCGATCATGAGGATGTTTTTCGGCGTGATTTCCTGCCGCAGCGGCTCGGCTACCTGCGAGCGCCGCCAGCGGTTGCGCAGGGCAATGGCCACGGCTTTTTTGGCGTTGTGCTGGCCGACAATGTGTTTGTCCAATTCGGAAACGACCTCTTTGGGCGTCAACGTGGTCATTCCAGTACCTCGATGGTGAAATGGCGATTGGTGTAAATGCAGAGGTCGCCCGCGATTTCGAGCGACTTGGTGACGATGTCGAGCGGCGACAAATCCGTGTTTTCCAGCAAGGCGCGCGCCGCGCTCTGGGCGTAAGCGCCGCCGGAGCCGATGGCGGCGACGCCATGCTCCGGTTCGAGCACGTCGCCATTACCGGTGATGACCAGCGAGACTTCGCGGTCGGCGACTGAGAGCATGGCTTCGAGCCGCCGCAGGGCGCGGTCGGTACGCCAGTCTTTGGCGAGTTCGACGGCGGAGCGCAGCAAATGCCCTTGATGTTTTTCGAGCTTGGCTTCAAAACGCTCGAAGAGCGTGAAAGCATCCGCCGTGCCGCCGGCGAAGCCAGCGAGAATCTTGCCGTGATAGAGGCGGCGGACTTTTTTCGCCGTGCCCTTGATGACGATATGACCCAGCGTTACCTGTCCATCGCCGCCCAAGGCGACGATATTGCCCCGCCGCACCGACAAAATCGTCGTGCCGTGATATTGCTCCATATTTTTACCTGTCAAGACTTGGGAACGATGACGCGCGCCTGTTTGTTGAGGCCGACGACGGCCATCAGTTCGGCAATCAGACGATTCGGGCTGCGAACGAGAATTTCGCGCCCTTCGGCCTTGTACGGCGCGATGCGGTTAACCAGTTGTCCGGCGGAAAAGAAATCCATGCGTTGCACGCCGGAAAAATCAATGACCGGCAACTCATGACCTTCGAGAAACCCTGCCAGTTCGTCGAAACGGCAGTTTTTGAGGTCGCCCTTGAGATAGCAGGCATCATCCGTCGCCGCCTCGGCAGCAACCGGCTCGGCGACCGGCGTCGGGACGCTTTCCCATGATGGCGGCGAGACTTCAAAAGTCACTGCGTAATCGACGGCGCGTTCTTCAAATTGCTCCTGCGTGCCGTGGCGCTGCAATAATTCGAGCAACAGCGCCCAGGCTGTCTCGCGCCCGGCCTCGCCAGCGGTCAGACGTTCGTTGAGACGGGACAGGAAGGGGTCAATCGCATTCAAGGTGACGGCCACGCCGTCACGCCGGGCCTGGCGCAGAATCGTCGCCAATTGTCCGCTCACCTCGTCGTCGCAGCCGATCAGTTTGCCGCATTCGACAGAGACCGGCTGCCCCTTCGCCACCCATGCCGCCAGTTCGGCCAGTTGCGGTGTTTCGCCAGCGGTCAGCACGCCTTGCAGTTGCAGTTGATGACGCTGACCGTTTTTTTTCTGCGCCACTACCGGCTCGGCCTGACGCCAGGTTGGCGGCGAAGTTTCGTGAGTCCGGGCAAATTCCAGCGCCAGTTTGTCGAAAGCGGCCCGGTCGCCGATACATTGCAGGAGGTCGAACAGCAACAACCAGAAGCGTCGGCCATCGTCGTCCGGATAGGCGCGGATCAAGGTTTCCAGCAGGGAACGGGCGGCGGCTTCCTGGCCGTTGGCGAAGAGCACGACCACATGCTCGATCTCGCCCTGAACCGGATCGGTGTCGTGTTCGACATCAATGCCCATGATGTACGACTCGGCGAATTCGGCGTCGTCGAAATCATCCTTGCCCGGAGCGGAACTGATGACCGGCTTCGCCGACATCTGCGGCTCAGGCGTCGGGCGTTCGGGTTTAGCGACCGGAACAGCGATTCCGGACGGTTTGCTGTTGGTGAATTCAAGATCCGGCAGCGGCGCTGGCGTTGCCGCCGGAGAGCCTTCCTCGACCTGCTGCGGCAGCAGCTCAGGCGCCGGGGCGAGCGGCTTGGCGACCCGACGCTCCGGCATTTTCTGGGTTGGCTTCTTGAAAAAGGAAAAGACCATAAACTCTCCGTGGGCAGGAGACGTGTTTTAGCACGCCTTCCCGCGTCACGCAATCAACAGGGGACTGGCATGGCGCAAAAAAATTCCATCGACATCAACTGTGCGCCCTTTCAGCCATTGGTCGGAATAAGAAAAAACCCCGGCCACCATGCAGCGACCGGGGTTTTTGATACAGCGGCGACTCAGGCGCCCAGCGCCTTGCGATTACGGGCGTGGCACTCAGCGCCATAAATGACCTTGAACATGGTCTTGCCGTCGCCTTTGAACAGGCGCTTGCTGGATTTGGAAACACAACGGCGTTCGAGGGAAGAACGGCGGGTGCGGGTGATCGCCATGATTGACTCCTTGATTCGGAAAATTTTTTGAAACCGCGAATTCTAGGCGCTATGCCCGCTACGGTCAATGCGCGCTGACTATGATTCATTTGACTCTGGCTCGCGGGTGGGTGGCGTCGTACACCTTGGCCAGATGCTGAAAATCGAGGTGGGTATAGACCTGGGTCGAGGCAATGCTGGCGTGGCCGAGCATTTCCTGCACCGCCCGCAGGTCGCCGGAGGATTGCAGGAGATGCGAGGCAAAGCAATGGCGCAGCATGTGTGGATGCACGTGTTGCGGCGTGTTCTGGCGCAAAGTCCAGGCATTGAGGCGCAATTCGATGGCGCGATGTCCCAGCCGCCGACCATAACGGCCAACGAACAGCGCCGTTTCATCGGCTTGCGCCAGCGTCTGGCGCACCGCCAGCCAGGCCGCCAGGGCGTCCCGCGCCTTTTGTCCGACCGGCGTCAGCCGTGGTTTGGCGCGTTTGCCGACGACGCGGATTTCATGATCCACGCCTACCGTGGCGACGGCGCGGCAGTCGAGCGCCGCCAGTTCGGCAAGACGCAGGCCGGAGGAATAAAACAGTTCAAACATCGCCGCATCACGCAGGGCCAAAATGTCAGTGAGCGCCTCCTGCGGGTCCAGCAGGCGCTTCGTCTCATCGACCGACAGGGCGGCGGGCAGACGCCGTGGCGATTTCGGCGGACGCACGCCAGTGCAGGGATTGGCTGGCACCACATCATCTTCGCCGAGCCAGGCGAAAAAACCGCGCCAGGCCGACAGGAGCCGCGCCAGTGAGCGCCCGGACAAGCCGCGCGAATGCAGTTGAATGACGAAGCGGCGGATGTCATGCACCTGAAGCCGGTCAAGCGCCGTGTCGCCCGCCAGTTCGCAGAGGTAGCGCAAATCCCGCCGGTAGTTGCTAACGGTGTGCGGCGATTGGCGATGCTGTTCCGCCAGCGTCGCCAGCCAGGCATCGACGGTCGCCGTCGGGATCATGGGGCGTTCTTTGTAACCCTGGCGAGCGCCGCCGAGATCAGTTCGCCCAGGCGTTCGAGGTACAAAGTCCCCATCCCGGCGTAGAAACGCTGCCCATCTTCACTGCCCAAGGCGAGCAGGCCGATGGCGCCGCCGCCGTTGCGCAGCGCGATCAGCGCCTGCGAGCGAATCTGCGGCGCGCTATCGCCAAACCACGAGGCCGCGCCGAAACCGGCGGTGGAGCCACAGTAAGGACGGCTCAGGGTTTCGGCGAAAACCTGCAACTCCTCACTGATGGCGGCAAACTCCGGCAGCCCCTCGACGCCCTGGGGGCGATCCCACAGACGCAGCGCGACATGCGGCACGGCAAAATCGTCGCGCAGATGAAAATTGATGAGGTGGATGACCGCCTGAAAAGTCTCGGCGGCGATCAGGGCGACGGCCAGACGATGCACTTTTTCGGCGATGGCATCATTTTCTTCGCCGAAGGCGATCAGTTCGGCCAGCTTGGCTTCGGCGGCGCGGTTTTTTTCGCGCAGGCTCAACATCTGCCGCTCAGCGAGCGAAATGGCCCGGCCACCATGCGGATGGGGCAGAAAAATCTGGGCCATCAGATCGGCGTACTGTTCAAAAAAACCGGGATGGGTTTTCAGGTAATCGGCAACGTCTTCGGGAAACAGCGCGCTCATGGGATGCTTGCTCCAGGCAGTTCAACAACGGCCAAAATCATAACAGAAACAGTAAATTGGATAAACTTTCTAAAGCAATTTCTCAGGGGTAGAGCATCAAATTCCCTGTCATTTCAACGCAGTGCTGAGAACTCGCCCGTAAATAAGCCAACCATGACTTCGCGCTCGCCTACCCCTCCACCATGCTGCGCATGGTCCCCCTCCCCATTGCTTCGCAACGGGGAGGATCTTGGAGCCACCGTGGTTTTCGATCCTCCCTATTGGCGCAGCC
>JAITWU010000075.1 GCA_031285115.1 Azonexus sp.
CCATGGCCCAGTCCGGCTGGCCGGTGACGAGGCAGTTTGATTTGAGCAGGTGCGAGTACAGGGTTTCTTCGATGACCGGGCCGTCTGCGGTTGTCAGTAAATGTGGCGCGGGCTGGTAGCGGTTGCAGGCGATGTCGAGATGGTCGAGCAAAATGCCATCCGGGTAGCCGATGGTCGCTTGCGGTTGCTCGTTCAAGGGGCGCACCTCAACCGTGACCGGGGCACTGGCGGCCGCCGAGAGATCGGCCAGCAGCGTGGCGGCGACGGCGGCGGTATCGGCAAAGGCCGTCTGGTTGAGCGAATTCAAATAGAGTTTGAGCGATTTCGATTCGATCAGGTTCGGGCTGTCAGCCGGCACCCGCAGGACGCCGATGGCGACGACGGGCTTGCCCCTGGGGTTGAGCCAGGAGAGTTCATAGAGATTCCACAAATCTTCCCCGGCGAAAGGCAGCGCCGCGCTGTCAAGGCCCAGTTCGTCGCGCTTCAACTGGCGCGGGATCGGGTAGAGGAGTTCAGGGGCGTAGGCGGCGCGGTATGCGGTCGGCTTGCCGAGCGGGGAGAGGGCGCTGGGGTCGGTCAGGGTGGGCATGGGGGGATTCTAGCGGAAGCCGTGGCGACGAAATCCGCCAAAGAAACCCCCGCGCGCCTGGCGAGGGGGTTTTGCCGTTATTTTGGACTGTAACGCAGACCGACAAAGGCATTGAAGCCTGGCGTGTTGTAGCCGAGCGCGGTTTCGTATTGCTTGTCGAAAACGTTGTTCAAGCGGGCTTCGACGGCTAGTTCATGGGTGATGGCGTAGCGCGCGGTCAGGTCGAGGAGGCTGTAGCCGCCCATGCGTCCGGTTTCCTGATTGCTGTCGTAACGTTTGCCGACGGCGACAATTTCGGCGCCAGCCTCAAACGGCCCCCAACTGCGGCTGATGCCGAACAGGCCCTTGTCGCGGGCGCGGCGGCCCAGTTCAAAGCCGGTTTCGGTATCTTTGGCGTCGAGCCGGTCGTAGGCGGCTTTGATGCGCCAGTCGCCGAAATGCCCGGCCCAGGTGAGGGTGATGCCCTGTAGGCGCGCTTTGCCGATGTTTTCAAAGGTGCCGACGTAAGTGACCGGATCGCTCGCCCAGTCGATCAGGTTTCTGACCCGGTTGTGGAAATAAACGGCGCTGATGTTATGGATGCCGTTGTCCCAGACGAGGCCGAGTTCGCGGTTGCGCGATTGTTCCGGTTTGAGGTCGGGATTGCCGTTGCCCCACGGCGAGATCATGTACAACTGATAGACCGACGGGGCTTTGAAAGCCGTGCCAACACTGACATGCGCCCGCAGTTCGCGGCTCAGGCGGTAGCCGTAGGCGGCGCTCCAGGTGGTCTGGCTGCCGTATTCGGAATGCTTGTCGCGGCGGGCGTTGAGTTGCAGGCTGTGGGCGTCCTGCGTCGCCGTCCAGCCAGCGAGGAGGGAATCGTTGTCGATTTCCGGGCGCTGCTGGTAGTCGGCGGCGGGCTGGACTTCCTGTTTCAGATGCTCGGCGGCCAGCAGCAGTTTGCCGAGCGGCAGGGTCAAGTCGTTCTGCCAGGTGAACTGGCGGTTGCGCGTGTTCTGCCGGGTTTTGACTTCGGTCGCCGCCGGGAAGGCAAAATCATCCCAATACCAGACGGTTTGACGATCTTCCGCTTCGCCATATTGCAGGCGGCTGGTCCAGAAGTCGGTGAGGCGGTTGCGGCTGTAAATCTGCCATTGCGCTACGGTGAAATCGCTGCGGTCGTCGTAATTGCCGGTGGCGGGCTGAAAGCCGCTGTCGTAATGCACCCGCCCGTCGTTCTGCCGGTAGGCCGCGCCGAGTTCATGACCCGGCGCGGGCGTGAAGGCGAGCGAAGCGCCGCCGCCCGTGCTGCGGTAGGCGTCATCGTCGGCGTCGCGGTTGCGGGCGTGGCGCTGGGCGGAAAAGCCGTCGCTCTGGCGGTGATTGGCTTCGATGCGAAAGCGCCATTGTTCATTGCCGCCAGCAAGTCCGGCGCTGGCTTCGCTGGTGTTTTTGCTGCCGTAACCGGCAAAACCGTCGGCCCGCAAACCGGGCGCGCCGCGCCGGGTGATGATCTGGATCACGCCGCCGATGGCGTCCGCCCCGTACAGCGTCGCCGCCGGGCCGCGCAGGATTTCGATGCGCTCGATGTCGCCAAGCGGCATCAGGCGCAGCGGCGAGCCGGATAGATCGGCGGAATTGATGGCGATGCCGTCGACCAGCACCTTGGTCTGGTTGGAATTGGCGCCGCGCAGATAGAAGCTGGTCGCCGTGCCGGGGCCGCCGCTGATGGCGGCCTGGATGCCGGGCTGGCGGGCGAGCAGTTCGGCGATGCTGTCCTGGCCGCTCTTTTCGATTTCTTCCCGGTCGATCACCGTGACATCGGCGAGCACTTCGGCGACGCGGGTTTCCTGACGGGTGGCGGTGACGACCATCGTATCGAGATGGGTTTGGGCGTAAAGGTTGCTGACAAGCAGCGGCAACGGCAAAGCCGCCCATGTGAAACGGATTTTCATGAGATTCCCCTGCCGGCAGGCGTCCCCGCATACCGGCGTTGCGTTGATGAAAAATGCCGGGGGGAGGGGAGCAGGAGATCACGGACAGACGGACCGCCAGCGCCGCTTCCCCGCAGCACTTCGTTTGGCGTCCAGGCCGGTCTCCGGGCTTGCAAGTTTTGACGCGCCGCCTTCCCAGGAAAAAACCCAGTGGCATTGTGGCGCGCCCGCACTTGCTTACCGTTGCGGGGGCAGCAGCGGAATGGTCGCTTGTTGGCGACGCACCGCTTTCCCGTTTATCCGCCGCGAAAATCTCGCGGCAGCACCTGAAACGGGGCGAATTATACCGGAAGCGGCAGGCGCGGAAATGACAGTGCCGCTAAAAATGGCTGACAAATTCAGTCGAGTTTTTTAGAATCCCACCTTTTCACAGGGGAGATCAGGTTTCATGTTCCGGACCTTGAACGAGGATATCCGCGCGGTTTTTGACCGCGATCCGGCGGCGCGTTCTTTCTGGGAGGTGCTGACCTGCTATCCGGGCATCCATGCCTTGATTCTGCATCGTTTGGCGCATTGGCTGTGGGGCCATCGGTTGCGCTGGCTGGCGCGTTTTCTCGGTTATTTTTCGCGTTTCGTCACCGGCATCGAAATCCATCCGGCGGCGGAAATCGGTCGGCGTTTTTTCATCGACCACGGCATGGGCGTCGTGATCGGCGAAACCGCCCGGATTGGCGACGACGTAACGCTCTACCACGGCGTAACGCTGGGCGGCACCTCGTGGAACAAGGGCAAGCGCCATCCAACGCTGGAAAACGGCGTGGTCATCGGGGCCGGGGCCAAGGTGCTGGGGCCGATTACGGTGGGCGAGGGCGCCAGGGTCGGCTCCAACGCCGTTGTCACCAAGCCGGTGCCAGCCGGGACGACAGCCGTTGGCAACCCGGCGCGCATCATCGACCCTTCGGCAGCCGGGCGCGAAGCCGGGCGGCAACGCGAGGCGCAGGCCGAGAAAATGGGTTTTTCCGCCTATGCCGTCGGCGGCGATCAGGACGATCCGCTGGTCAAGGCCATTCACGGGCTGCTCGATCACGCGGCGGAAACCGACCGACGGCTGGAATGCCTGCTGCGCGAATTGCAGGCCCAGGGCGTCGAGTGCGACAAGGAAGCACAGGCGGCCGACAATTTCGATCCGCAATATTTGGGTAGAATAGTTGACTGATTTTGTCCGGCTTGTGTATAGTTGATAGAATTACTTGGTTATTACGGGAGCGTAAAATGCGTTTGACTACCAAAGGCCGTTTCGCCGTTACCGCCATGATGGATATTGCCCTGCGCGACGCGGAAGGGCCGGTTTCTCTCGCTGGCGTCAGCGAACGGCAAAAAATTTCGCTTTCTTATCTCGAACAACTGTTCGGCAAGCTGCGCCGTTTCAATCTGGTTGACAGCGTGCGCGGCCCCGGCGGCGGTTATTCCATCGCCCAGCCGCTCAGCGCGGTGAGCATTGCCGACATCATCCACGCCGTCGACGAGCGGCTCGACGCGACGCAATGCGGTGGCCGTGGAGATTGTCAGGGCGAACACCATTGCATGACGCACGACTTGTGGTCGACGCTCAATAGCAAAATGTTTGAATACCTGGCCTCGGTGACGCTGGAGGAACTGGTCGAGCAGCAAAGGAAAAAACTGGACAACCAGCCGGCGCTGGTCACGGTCGGGGACAAACCGTCACGGCGGCGCATCACCCGCGCAAAGGCCGCCGCAGCCGGGTGAAAACCGCCGCCAGAAAACCATGTTTCAGCCCGTCTACCTCGACCACAACGCCACCACGCCGCTCGCCCCAGCCGTGTTGACGGCCATGCTGCCGTGGCTGGAAAGCCTCTGCGGCAATGCGTCGAGCCGCCACGAATATGGCCGTCGGGCGCGGGCGGCGGTCGATGAGGCGCGGCAGAAAGTGGCGGCGGCGCTCGGCGCGCATCCGACCGAGGTGATTTTTTTGAGCGGCGGCAGCGAAGCCAACAATCTGTTCATCAAAGGCGCGGCGGCCTGCCGCAAGGCGGGCGTGATTGCCGTTGGCGCGGGCGAACACCCTTCAGTCTTGAAACCGGCGGCGCAACTGGCGCGGCAGGGCTGGCGCGTGCGGGAAATCGCCCTCGATGCCGCCGGGCGCATCGACGAAGCCGATTACCACCGCGCCCGGCAAGAAAAACCGGCGCTGATTTCGCTCTCGGCGGCCAATAACGAAACCGGCGTCGTCTATGACATCGCCGCGCTGGCGGCGGCAGCCGGTGAAA
>JAITWU010000161.1 GCA_031285115.1 Azonexus sp.
TCTCCCCCGGCCCCTCTCCCATCAAGGGAGAGGGGAGTATCGGACGCTGGCGACCATGTCGATTCAGGCGATTGTCATTCATGCGATTGCCCTGGGGCTTGGGGCGAGTTCCCCGGCCAGCGCCGCCAGCGTTTGGCTGCGCCGCCAGAATTTCCAGCGGTCGCGGCCAGCGAGCGACCAGTTGAGATTGCCGTAAACGGTCGGGGCAACGATTGTCAGCGTTTTGACGACGCCGCCAGGCTCTCCGGCGAGCGGCGCGAACCAGTCGTTTTCCAGCGCCTGCCAGGCGTTTCGCCAGGCTTCGCCGTCTTCATAGAGGGCGGGCGCGAGGAGGCTGTCGAGGACGAGCAGCGCGTTGCTGCCGGTTGAGGCGAGGTTGGTGAAAGCGGCGAAATTTTCCGGCAGCGGGTGGGCGGGCGTCCCACCGGCGCGGGCGAGGCCGATTGCCAGCGGGTGGTCGCTCCAGACGGCGGTGAAACAGCCCGGCGGCGGTCGCTTCAGAGCGCCGCCGCCCCATAGCCAGAGGCTGTTGATCGTCGGCTGGCCGCGCGCTTCGCGGCGGGCGTTGAGCGGGTGGTTGTGGAGCAGCATCTGCGCTTCGTTGAGCCAGCGGGTCAGCGTCGCGTCAGCGGCGGGCGGCTGGTTATCGACGCGCTTGCCCGCGACTGCCGAGAGCGGCGGGGCGACGTGGCGGCAGGCCCCGGCGAAATGATCGCCATCGGGGTTGAGGCGCAGATACCAGCGGCGGGCGGTGGCGACATGCAGTTGGCCGAGATCGGCAAATTCGGCGTTGAGCGCGGCGGCGAGTTCTTCGGCTTCGTCCAGACTCAGTTCAAAAGCCCCGGCATCGGCAAGGACGATGCGCTCGTGGTGAAAACGCAGATGCGCCGGGTCGGCGCATAGCCAGTAGCCGTCGGCGGCGGTTTTGTCCGCATTTTTGTCGGTATCTTCTTCGCCGGTATCTTCGCCGAGCAGGCGGAGCGCACCCAAGGCCGGGGGGGAGGGCAGGGCGGCGAGGCCGAAGGAAGCCGCCAGCGCCGCCTCGAACGGCAGGGCGGGCGAGCGCCGCCGGGTGGCGCGGGCGGTCAGCCAGCCAAAGCCGGGCGTCGGCAGGTCGCCGGGCGTCTCTTGATCGCCCGGTTCCGGCCAGAGCAGTTGGGGGATGAGCAGCGTCAGGCGCACGGCGGGTTATTCCGCCCCGGCTTTGTTGTCGAGGAGACTCTTGGTGGCAACGTAAAGATAAGCATCGAGCTGCCGCCGCATTTCGTCCACGGTAGCCGGGTCGTTGATTTCCGTAGATTTGGGGGCGGTCCACAACTGGTAGGCGTTGAGTTTGGGCGGCTGCGCTTTGGCCTGGATGAGAATTTTGTCATCGCGGATGATGGCAACCGTCTGTTCATCGCCGGAAGGTTTGATGACGCCAAAGCCGGTATCGCCCTCAGGCAGGGTCAGCAGATCGCGGCCCCAGCACTGGTGGCGGGTTTTGCCGCCGAGTCGGCCAATGATGGTGGGTACGATATCGACTTGCGTGCCGACGGTATCGCGCGTGGCGCCGAATTTTTCGCGGACGCCGGGGCCAATCAGCAGGAGCGGCACGTTGAAGCGGGCCAGATTCATTTCCGTCAATTGCTCGCCGCTGCCAAAGCCGTGGTCGCCGACGACGATGAACAGGGTTTCCTTGAAAAAGGGCTGGTCGCGCACCTGGTCGAAAAAACGGCCAAGCGCCCAGTCGGCATAGCGCATCGCCGTCAGGTGCTGGTCGAGTGAGCCGTGGCCGCTGACCGGCTCGACCGGCAGCTTGGCGGGCAGGGCGTAGGGCGTATGGTTGGAAAGCGTTTGCAACACGGCGTAAAACGGCTTGCCCGCCGGGCGCTGGCTCAATTCGGCGGCGGCGCGGTCGAACATGTCCTGGTCGGAAACGCCCCAGGTCGGGTCGAAAACGATGGGGTTTTTGTAATCGAAGCGGCCAATGAAATGGCTCATCCCTTGCTTACCGAAGAAACCGGCCTGATTGTCCCAGGCGAAATCGCCGTTGTAGACGTAAAGGTCATCCATCCCGCGCTTGTTGAGCAGCACCGGCAGGCCGGAAAAATGATGGCTGCCTTCCGGCGTCTGCATCAGGTACTCGAAGGCGGGCAGGTTGGGGAAGCAACTGATGGCGGCGAACATCCCTTGATGGGTGTGCGTGCCCTGTGAGAAAAAGCGGGTAAACAGCACGCCTTCCCCGGCCAGCCGGTCGAACTGCGGGGTGACATCGCCTTGGCCGCCGAGTGCGCCGACGTGATGACCGGCAAAACTTTCCATGATGATGAGGACGACATTTTTGATCGGCAGCGTACTGGCGGCGGGCGGCGTGGTGTCGCGGCGGACGGCGGCCTGATCGGCATCGACCAGCGTGTCGTGGGCGGTGAGCAGCAGGTGGCGGACGATGTCACGCGCTTCCGCATCGGGCAGGGCGCTTTTCCAGACATTGCCGCGCTGTTCCGAAAACCGGGCGGAAGCGGCGGCAACCAGCGACAGCGTGCCGTTCAGTCCCAACTGGTTGGCGAAAACCGAAGTCGTGGTAAAAGCGTCGCCCCAGCGCAGCGGCGGCCCCTGACGCAAGGTGCCGCGATGACCAAGCAGGGCAAGCCCCAGACACAAAGCCAACACCGCCAAACGCAGCGGCAGACGGCTCGTCGCCGCGCGGGTCGCGTCATCGGCGCGGAAAAGACGGTCGA
>JAITWU010000176.1 GCA_031285115.1 Azonexus sp.
CCGAACTACCAGCTCAACTGATCGCTACCTTGGCGCTATCATCCCTCACCCCCTTGGGGGAGAGGGAACGAGGGTGTGGGGTTGCGATGCTGCCCACTTGCCCCGACCCTCACCCCCCGACCCCTCTCCCGCAAGCGGGAGAGGGGAGGCGCTTCCCAAGGGGCGAGGACTTTTATGCCAATGTTCACTGATTAAATTCAAGGCACTGAAAATGGCCCACCAGAAAATCCTCATTCTCGATTTCGGTTCGCAAGTCACCCAACTGATCGCCCGCCGCGTGCGCGAAGCCAAGGTCTTTTGCGAAATCCACCCTTATGACGTGAGCGCCGATTTCATCCGCGACTACGGCGCTCAGGGCATCATCCTCTCCGGCGGCCCCAATTCCGTCACCACCGATGACACGCCACGCGCCCCCGCCGTGGTCTTTGAGCTGGGCGTTCCGGTGCTCGGCATCTGCTACGGAATGCAGACGATGGCCCAGCAACTCGGCGGTCAGGTGATGACTGCCGAAGCCGCCGGTAAAGCGCGCGAATTCGGTTATGCCGAAGTCCGCGCCCACGGTCATACGGCGCTTTTGAACGACATTGCCGATTTTTATACGGACGAAGGCCACGGCATGTTGAAAGTCTGGATGAGCCACGGCGATTCCGTCATGGCGCTGCCACCCGGCTTCAAGCTCATGGCCTCCACCCCGGCCTGCCCGATTGCTGGCATGGCCGACGAAACCCGCCATTTCTACGGCCTCCAGTTTCACCCGGAAGTCACCCACACGGCGCAGGGCAGGGCAATCCTCGACCGCTTCGTGCATGGCGTCTGCGGCTGCGGCGCTGATTGGGTGATGGGCGACTACATCAGCGAAGCCGTGCGCTCCATCCAGCAACAGGTCGGCCAGGAAGAAGTCATCCTCGGCCTTTCCGGCGGCGTCGATTCCAGCGTCGCGGCGGCGCTCATCCACCGCGCCATCGGCAGGCAACTCACTTGCGTTTTTGTCGACCACGGTCTTTTGCGTTTGAACGAAGGTGATCTGGTCATGGACATGTTCGCCCGCAATCTGGGCGTCAAAGTCATCCGGGTGGACGCCGTCGCCGCCTTCATGGACAAACTCGCGGGCGTCAGCGACCCGGAGCAGAAACGCAAAATCATCGGCAAGGAATTTGTCGAAGTCTTTCAGGCCGAAGCGCAAAAACTCCCCGCCGCCAAATGGCTCGCTCAAGGCACCATCTACCCAGATGTCATTGAATCGGCGGGTAAAAAAGGCGCGCACAACATCAAAAGCCACCACAACGTCGGCGGTCTGCCTGCCGACATGCACCTCAAACTGCTCGAACCGTTGCGCGAACTGTTCAAGGACGAAGTGCGCGAACTCGGCGTGGCGCTCGGTCTGCCGCGTGAAATGGTCTATCGCCACCCCTTCCCCGGCCCCGGCCTCGGCGTGCGCATCCTCGGCGAAGTCAAGCGGGAATCGGCGAGACTCCTGCAACAGGCGGACGCCATCTTCATCGACGAACTGCGCGCCACCCACGCCACCCCGCGCGACGCCGCCGCCGGTCTCTGCCCTGAGGCCGACATCGGCAAAAGCTGGTACGACCTCACCAGTCAGGCGTTTGCTGTTTTTCTCCCGGTCCGGAGCGTCGGCGTCATGGGCGATGGCCGCACCTACGAAAACGTCGTCGCGCTGCGCGCCGTCATCACCAGCGACTTCATGACCGCCCATTGGGCGCATCTCCCCTACGAACTGCTGGCCCGCGTCGCCAACCGCATCATCAACGAAGTGCGCGGCCTGAACCGGGTGGTGTACGACATTTCAGGGAAGCCACCGGCGACGATCGAGTGGGAATAGGTCGTCAGCGGTCAAAGAACAGTCATCATCATCCATCTTCGAGAAATCCAATGAACCAGACCAGCCGTATCGAACACGATCTCCTCGGCGATTGCGCCGTGCCTGCCGAGGCTTACTATGGCGTTCACACTGAGCGGGCGCGCCGGAATTTTCAGATTACCGGCACGCCGGTGGCGTCATTTCCCGATCTGATTGTCGCCCTCGCTATCGTCAAGCAGGCGGCGGCTGAAGCCAATGCGTCGCTTGGGCTGCTGGCGTCGAACAAGCGCGACGCCATTGTCGCCGCCTGCGAGGAAATCAGGGCTGGCGGCTGGCATGAGCAGTTCGTGGTTGACGTGATTCAGGGCGGGGCCGGGACTTCGACCAATATGAACGCCAACGAGGTCATCTGCAACCGGGCGCTCGAAATCATGGGACACCCGCGCGGCGCTTACCAGTTCCTCCATCCCAACGAGGATGTGAACATGGCCCAGAGCACCAATGATGTTTATCCGACCGCGATCCACATCGCGCTCTGCTTTGCCAGCGAACGGCTGCTGGCCGCGATGGAATATCTGCGCGGCCACTTCGTCGCCAAGGCGGTCGAATTTGCGCCCCTGCTCAAGATCGGGCGCACCCAGTTGCAGGATGCCGTGCCGATGACCCTGGGGCAGGAATTTTCGACCTACGAGGTCATGATCGGCGGCGAAATCGCCGGATTGCGCACTGCGGCGACGCTGATGCGAGAAATCAACCTCGGCGCAACCGCCATCGGCACCGGCATCACCGCGCATCCCGACTATGCGGCGCGCGCCCTGGCGCACCTCAAAAATCTCTCCGGCCTCGACCTTGCCACAGCCCCCAACCTAGTTGCCGCAACGCAGGACTGCGGCGCTTTCGTCAATTTGTCGGGCGTACTCAAGGCCATTGCCGTCAAACTCTCCAAGATCTGCAACGATTTGCGCCTGCTCTCCAGCGGCCCGCGCTCCGGCCTGGGCGAGATCAACCTGCCGCCCATGCAGGCCGGTTCGTCGATCATGCCGGGCAAGGTCAACCCGGTCATTCCGGAAGTGGTCAACCAGATCGCCTTCGAGGTCATCGGCGCCGATCTCACGGTGAGCATGGCCGCCGAAGGCGGGCAACTGCAACTCAATGCTTTCGAGCCAATCATTGCCAGCGCGCTCTTTCGCAGTTTGAAGCACCTGACCAATGGCTGCACCACGCTGGCCGATCTTTGCGTCAAAGGCATCACCGCAAACAGCGAGCGCCTGGACGATGGCATCGAACGCTCGATCGCCCTCGTCACCGCCCTCAACCCGATCATCGGCTACGAGCAGGCGACGGCGGTGGCGATGGAGGCATTCGTCAACGGCACGAATGTACGCGAGGTCGTTCTCGCTCGCGGCCTGATGAGCAGCGCGCAACTCGATGAGGCGCTGCGTCACGAAATGCTGACCAGGCCGCGCATCTACAAGGCAGCCTGATTGCGAAACCCGGGCATCGTCAGGGCATTATTTTTGTTTTAATCCGGCGGCGGAGCGCGCGGTTGATAGCTATCGCCGCCCCAGTGTTTCCGAAGGCAGTTCGCCAAATGTTTTGCGGTAGAGGCGCGAGAAGTTGCTGCCGTTGTAAAACCCCCAGCGGGCGGCGATGTCGCCGACTGAGCAGGCGCCGGGTTGTGCTTTGCGCAGGGTGTCGTGGATGGAGCGCAGGCGCAGCCGTTTGAGGTAGCTGATCGGCCCGACGCCGAATTGTTCCATGAAGCCGTATTGCAACGTGCGCGCTGAAACGCCGGTGATGCCGGTGAGATCGGCGAGAGTGATGTCGTCGGCGTGGTGGGCGTCGATGTAGTCGAGGGCGCGGGCGACATAGGATTTGGGCTTGCGGCGCAGCGTTTCGCCGGGCAGCGGCTGGGCGAAACGCTGTTGCGCCAGCAGCAGGGAGAGCAGCAGCGTTTCTTCCAGCGACCGGGTGGTGACGCCACGGCTGAAGGCCGAGTTCGGGTCCATGCTTTCCTGGCAAATGGCGGCGAGGGCATTGGCGAAGCTGCGCCCGCTGCCTTCGGTCAGCGTCATCCACGGCGCGATGGGCATGTCAGCGAGATCGAGATGGGGGAGCATGGCGCGGGCGACGGCGCCGAGTTTTTCTGCCGAGATGGAGAGCACGAGGGCGACGCAATCTTCGCTCCAGTAGGTATTGAGGCAATCCTGCGGGGCGTAGATGAGGGCGCTGCCCGGCGCGGCGACGATGTCGGGGGTGCGCACCAGTTGCCCGTGCAGGGGAACCATGACTTGATAGACGTTGATTGGCGGCGAGGTGACGTCGATTGGCAATTTGTGTCCGACGCCGAACAGATGGCCGAAGCCGACGGCAATGTGGCTGACGCGAATGTCCGGGACTGAGCGGCCAGCGCGGGAGCGGATGCAGCGCGGCCCGATGAGGTCGGTCGCCATGACTTCGACTTCGGACAAATCCCGACCGCGCAGCTTGGTCGCGGCGCTCAGCGGAAAATTATCGACACCGTGAATGATCGGTAACACCGGAAGCCCTCCTGTCGGCCAAGGGTGTCAACTATGCCCGAGATAGCTGTGAAAAACGCCTTGTGGATCATATTGGCGGCGCAATGCTTGCAGGCGGTTCCAGTTGGCTTTGCTGAAGCAGGCGGGGTAACGCTCCGGGTGTCCGCGCGCTTCGATTTCGTTCACATAATGGCCGTCGGCAAAGGGGTCCATGAGCGGCAGGTTGTCGCCGAGCCAGGCAAAATTGGCGGCATCGTCTTTTTCTTCGTCCCAGATCGCGTAGCAGCCGACGAAGGTATCAGCCACCCAGGAAAAGCAGGAATCCGGCAGTACCCGCGTGCCCATGTTGAAGGCCGCGAGGACGTGGCACCAGCGGGTCGGGGCCTTACTGTAATGGTCGGCCAGGGCGTGCAGGGTTTCAGCGCCCCGATTGGTCAGCACATTGTCTACGGCATAGCGGGCGCAGCGGCCTGCCGGGTCGTTCAAGCTGAAATAGCGGTCGTAGAGACCCTCGAAATCGAAGGGCTGAAATTCCGCCTTGAACAGGGCCTTGCTGCCGGCCAGCGCCGATTCGGCATAGGGTTGCAGCGCGGCGCGGGCTTTTTCTTCGCTCTCGTCAAAGGCAAAGATGGTGACAAAACAGATTTTCGCTTGTTCAGGCGGCGCGTTGTCGGGTGCTTCCGGGTGATGGGTGAAGACCAGCAGCGGTTCGGTATGGCCGAGCTTGCCTGCCTGCCGGATTTTTTCGAGGGCCGCCGTTGCCGTCTTGACCTCAGCGAGCGGCAGAATATAGGTGCTGGCGAGAATGACCTTGGGCGCTGTGTAAAGTTTGAGGTCGAGGCGGGTGACGACGCCAAAAAAGCCGGGACCGACGCCGCGCACGGCCCAGTAGAGGTCGGGGTTTTCTTTGGCCGTCGCCCGCAGCAGGCGACCATCGGCCATGACGATTTCAGCGCCGATAATCGAATGCGTCGAAACGCCGCCGCGCGCCGGGTAGTTCCAGCCGATGCCGCCGCCCAGCGTAAAGCCGCCGAGACCGACCGAAGCGCAGTGCGGCACGGGGAAAGTCAGGCCCTTGTCCCGCGCTGCCTGAACCAGCCCGAGGCTTCTCACGCCGGGCTGGATCGAGGCGATTCGCTGGTCGCTGTCGATGCGGATTTCTTCGAGCGCCGAGAGGTCGATCAACAGGCCGCCGTCGCGCAGCGAGGGGCCGTTGGAATTGTGCCCGCCGGAGCGCACGGCGACTTTCAGCCCGTTGGCCGCAGCGTATTGGACGGCATGGATGACATCTTCCGTCGATCGCGCCTGAACGATGACATCAGGGTAGCGTTTGGGCTTTGACAGATGCCAGACCATCGACTGACGCCAGATTTCGTAGCCTTTTTCCCCGCGCCGGACGATTTTGCCGCCGACGCCGGGAATCGCCGCCACAGGCGTGGCAGGATTGGCAGCCGCAGCGCGCGGGGCGCGCAGATAACCGATGAGGCCGAGCGCGGTCAGGCCAGCCAGTTGTTTGAGGGTCTGGCGGCGGGGTAATGTGGGTTCGCTCATTTCCTTCCCTTCCTCGATCTATTTGACCTGCGCGAAATAAGCGGCCAGATCGCTGATGTCCTGATCGGACAGCTTGGCCGCCATGATGCTCATGTTCGGATCTTTGCGCTCGCCAGAGCGAAAGGCCCGGAGCTGCTTTTCCAGATAACCGGCTTTTTGTCCCTGAAGGTTTGGATACTGCGGCGCTTTGCCGATGCCGTCGGCGCCGTGGCAGGCGACACAGGGGCCGAGTTTCGACGCCAGCGCCGCGTCGCTGTCCTCGGCTGCCGCAGCGGGCATGGCAGGCGCGGCAAAGGCAAGGGCGCAGAAAAACGGTAAAAAACCGGCCCGCGCAAAAGGTTTGTCGAAGAACCGTTGTCGTCGCATTGCTGTCTCCTTTTTGGTGTGGAATGCGCTCAGGGCCGCAGGATGGCCTTGATTACCCGGCCATTTTCAGAGTCGCTCACCGCCTGGTCGATTTCATCCAGGCGGTAAAAAGCGACCAGTTTGTCGAGCGGGAAGCGTCCCTGGCGATACAGGCTGACTAGTTTCGGGATGAATTCATCGGGCACGCTCTGCCCTTCGATGACGCCCACCACGGTGCGGCCAAACATGATGCTGTTGACATCGAGCGTCACCTCGGCCCCCGGCGGCGCGGCGCCGACCACGGCGCAGACGCCCGGCACGGCGAGGCAATCGACCGCCTGGCGCAGCACGCCGGGAAGGCCGGTGCATTCGAGCGAAAAATCGACGCCGCCGAGTTTTGCGATGGCTTCGACGACATTGCCGCAGGCCGGATCGAGCGCGTGGGTCGCGCCCAGTTCCTCGGCCAGCGCCCGCCGGTTGGCCAGCAAATCGACGGCGATGATGGTCGTGCAGCCGACGACACGGGCGGCCATGATCGCCGCCAGCCCGACCGAGCCGCAGCCGAAGACGGCAAGGCGCGAACCGGCGGCAGGTTTCAAGGTATTGATGACGGCCCCGGCCCCGGTCTGGATGCCGCAGCCGAGCGGGCCGAGGTATTCAAGATTGGCCGCCGGGTCGACTTTGACCGTGTTCGTTTCGTGGGCCAGCGCGTAGGCGGCAAAGGATGACTGGTTGAAGAAATTGCCAAATACCGGCTGGCCGCCGCGCTGGAGGGTGGCTGAACCATCGCTGCGGCGACCGGAAAAGTTGCACTCAAAGATCCGTGCGCAATGCGTCGGATCGCCGCGCCGACAGGCCGGGCACTGGCCGCAGGCGCGGTAGGTCAGCACGACGTGGTCGCCGACCTGAACTTTGCTGACGCGCGCGCCGGTTTTTTCGACGATGCCTGAGCCTTCATGCCCGAAAACCGCCGGGAAGGAGACCGGATAAACCTGATCGCGGCAGATCAGGTCGGTATGGCAAACGCCGACGCCGACGATGCGGACGAGCACTTCATCATCGCGCAACTCGGCCAGTTCGACTTCGGCGATGGCAAATTTGCCCGATTTTTCGCCAACGATGGCGGCTTTCGTTTTCATGCAACGCGCTCCTTTCGCTAAAGGTTTGACGCCGGGCAATCGCGCGCCGGGCAATCGCTGGAGTTCAACGCCGGGATTTTTGCCAGATGCCGCGTTCCTGCATCAGCGCGATCTGGCGGTCGATGATTTTCTCTTTGAATTCCTCGTGCTTCATCGGTTCGCGGTCGAGGTAGAGATTTTTCGGATAGAGCGGCTGCTCGTAGATGATCTGCGCCAGTTCGGCGCGCACGTCCTTGAGCCAGTTGGTGACCTGCGCTGTGTTGCGGTGATGGCGCAAGGCTTCGATATTGATGACGCCCGCGACATAGGTCGAACCGGCCCCATATTCCTGTTTGCCGACAATGGCCCCACGGTGGTCGATGATGTAGGAGCGACCGCCGAAGGTGTCGATCGGCGTCGTCGAATCGGGGAACAGGTAATAAGTGCCCATATTCGGCGACAACACGTACATATTGTTTTCCAGCGCCCGGGCGCGTGAGGAAATCTCGAAAAA
>JAITWU010000307.1 GCA_031285115.1 Azonexus sp.
CCGCCTTACAAGGCGCCGCCGGAGAATTTCGACACCGTTTTTGCGCTTGCCGTTCTCGGCTATGACGTCCGCGATCCGTTGAGGGCGATTTCCGCCTTCAAGCTGCATTTTGCCCCGGACAGAGGCATCGAGATGGATGAGACGGATCGGGGGATGCTGTACTGCTTGGTGGAGAAGGTCACGATCACCGGACGTGAGTGAGATGCCTGCGGCCTTTCTGCTCGGGCAGTAGTTGCAATCTCCTCTTCTTTGGGGATATAATCCGCGGCTTTTGGGGAGAAGCCTTCTTTTTAGGGGCTTTTCCGTTATCAGGTCCACCGTCAGCCAATCGTAGCTGGCGATGAGGAGAACAACATGAGTCTAGGCCTTGTTGGGCGCAAGGTCGGCATGACTCGCATCTTTGCCGAGGATGGTGCATCCATTCCGGTAACGGTGCTTGACGTGTCCGACAACCGCGTGTCCCAGATCAAGACGGATGACACCGACGGCTATGCCGCGGTTCAGGTTGCGGTCGGCAAACGCCGTCCGAGCCGGATCGGCAAGGCAATGGCGGGTCATCTTGCCAAGGCAGGGGTCGAAGCCTGCCGCATCCTGCGCGAATTCCGGGTCGAAGCCGACAAGCTCGCCTCGCTGAAGGCGGGTGATGTCATCGGGGCCGATCTTTTTGCCGTCGGGCAAAAGGTCGATGTCACCGGAACCACCATCGGCAAGGGCTTTTCCGGCGCGCAAAAACGCCACCATTTCGGTTCGCAGCGTGCTTCCCACGGCAACTCGGTATCGCACAACGCGCCGGGTTCCATCGGCATGTGCCAGGATCCGGGCCGTGTGTTCAAAGGAACGCGCATGGCCGGACAACTCGGCAACGTGCGGCGCACGACGCAGGGACTCGAAGTGGTCAGGGTCGATGTCGAGCGTCAGTTGTTGCTGATCAAGGGTGCAGTACCCGGCTCCAAGGGCGGCGACGTGATCGTCCGTCCTGCGGTGAAGTCATAAGGGGGCGGCATGGAACTGAAACTACTGAACGCCGAAGGTCAGGCCGAGTCGACGTTGCAAGCGTCCGATACGCTTTTTGGCCGTGACTACAACGAGGCGCTGGTTCACCAGGTGGTAACGGCCTACATGGCCAATGCCCGTTCCGGCAACCGCGCCCAGAAAACCCGCGCCGAAGTGGCGCATTCGACGAAAAAACCGTTCCGTCAGAAGGGTACGGGCAATGCCCGCGCCGGTATGACGTCCAGCCCGCTGTGGCGGTCGGGCGGTCGGGCTTTCCCGAACAAGCCAACCGAGAATTTCTCCCAGAAGCTCAACCGCAAGATGTACCGCGCCGGGATGGCGTCCATCCTGTCGCAGCTTGCGCGCGAGGATCGGCTGGCAATCGTCGAGGATTTTCGCATCGAGGCGCCGAAAACCCGCCTGCTGGTGCAAAAGCTCAAGAACATGGGGCTGGATTCCGCGCTCGTGATTACCGACGCCGTGGATGAGAACTTGTATCTGTCTTCGCGCAATCTGTACGACGTGCAGGTGCTTGAAGTCGAAAGAACCGACCCGGTCTCGCTGGTGCGTTTCTCGAAGGTGCTGGTCACCAAAGAGGCGCTTGCCAGAATGGAGGAGGCGTGGCAATGAGCACTGTGAATCAGGAACGTCTGCTGCAAGTGCTGCTCGCTCCGCAGATTTCGGAAAAGGCGACCTACGTCGCCGACAAGTTCGGGCAATTCATCTTCAAGGTGGTTCCCGATGCGACCAAGCCGGAAATAAAAGCTGCTGTCGAATCGCTTTTCAAGGTCAATGTCAAATCGGTGCAAGTCCTGAACGTCAAGAGCAAGGTAAAGCGCACCGGGAAGATCATGGGTCGACGCAAGGGCTGGAAGAAGGCTTTCGTCAAGCTCGAGTCCGGTCAGGAAATCAACTTCGTGACCGGGGAGTAACAGAACATGGCACTGGTAAAACTCAAGCCTACCTCCGCCGGCCGTCGCGGGATGGTGAAGGTAGTCAATCCCAATCTTCACAAGGGCCGTCCGTTCGATGCGCTGACTGAGAAGAAGAGCGGCAAGGCCGGGCGTAACAACTCGGGCCGTATCACCGTTCGTCACCAGGGTGGCGCTCACAAGGCCCACTACCGGGTGATCGACTTCCGTCGCAACAAGGATGGCATTCCGGCCAAGGTGGAACGTATCGAATACGATCCAAACCGTTCCGCGAATATCGCGCTGTTGTGCTACCTCGATGGCGAGCGTCGCTACATCATCGCGCCGCGCGGTGTCTCGGTCGGTCAGACGCTGTTGAGCGGCTCCGAAGCGCCGATCAAATCCGGTAACGCGATGCCGATCCGCAACATTCCGGTCGGCACGACGATCCACTGCGTGGAAATGCAGCCCGGCAAGGGCGCACAGCTTGCCCGTTCGGCGGGCGCCTCGGTGCAGTTGCTTGCTCGTGAAGGTTCCTACGCCCAGTTGCGGCTGCGTTCCGGTGAAATCCGGCGGGTGCACGTCGAGTGCCGCGCCACGATTGGCGAAGTCGGCAACGAAGAACACAGCCTGCGCAAGTTCGGCAAGGCCGGCGCAAACCGCTGGCGCGGCATCCGCCCGACGGTGCGTGGCGTGGTCATGAACCCGATCGATCACCCGCACGGCGGCGGCGAAGGCCGTACCGGCGAAGGCCGGGTACCGGTCAGCCCATGGGGCACGCCGACCAAGGGGTATCGGACGCGCAACAACAAGCGCACCGATTCAATGATCGTGCAGCGTCGCAACAAGCGTTAAGGGGATAACAGATGGCACGTTCTATCAAAAAAGGCCCGTTTATCGACGCTCATCTTCTGAAGAAGGTCGATACTGCGCGGGCAAACAACGACAAGCGCCCGATCAAGACCTGGTCGCGCCGTTCCACCGTCCTGCCCGATTTCGTCGGCCTGACCATCGCCGTTCACAATGGCCGCCAGCACATTCCGGTCTATGTTTCCGAAAACATGGTTGGCCACAAGCTCGGTGAATTCGCCCTGACGCGGACTTTCAAGGGGCATGCCGCCTCGAAGAAAGCCAAGAAATAAGGAAAGATGATGGAAACCAAAGCCAGTTTGCGTGGTGTTCGTCTTTCGGCGCAGAAGGGTCGCCT
>JAITWU010000315.1 GCA_031285115.1 Azonexus sp.
CCGGGCGATGCAGAAACTGATCGAGCGGCTGCCGGAACTTTAGTGCGGTTGCGTTTTACATGTTTACACACGCATGTTGGCGCGCCCACCTCCTCTTCTCCCCTCTCCCGCTTGCGGGAGAGGGGCCGGGGGTGAGGGCAGGTGGTCAACCAGGCATCCGTTGCCTTTCCCGTCGCCCGCCCCCCTCTCCCTCATTCCCTCTCCCGCAAGCGGGAGAGGGACGATCGGTTCGTGTTCACGGCAAGGGAGCAGGAAACGTTTGTGCCGCGCATGACTCAACAAAAACCGCTCCAGCCTGCCCCGTCGGGGTTCGCTACGCTCGTCCCCAACCACACCGTAACGCCGTCCGCCATGCGCGCCATTCCCATCTTCCCCGCCGCCAGCGCCGCTTCCCGGCGGCTTGAATTCCGCCAGTCGCCGCCGCTCTCGCTTTACGTCCACATCCCGTGGTGTCTGCAGAAATGCCCTTATTGCGATTTCAATTCGCATCAGGCGGAGGCGACGATACCTGAGCGTCAGTACGTCGCCGCGCTGATCGCCGATCTGCAAACGGCGCTACCGCTGATCTGGGGCCGCCCGGTGCGCACCGTATTTTTTGGTGGCGGCACGCCCAGCCTGTTGTCGCCTGCCGCCGTCGACGAATTGATCGCCGCCTTCCGCGCCCTGGCGATGCTGGCGCCGGAAGCCGAAATCACCCTCGAAGCTAATCCCGGCGCAATCGAGGCGGGCAAGTTCGCTGCCTTTCGCGCTGCTGGCGTCAATCGTTTGTCTCTCGGCATCCAGAGTTTCAATGACCATCATCTCAAGGCGCTGGGCCGTATTCACGACAGCGGCGAGGCCCGGCGGGCGGCGCAACTGGCGGGCGAACATTTCGCCCATTTCAATATCGACCTGATGTACGGCCTGCCCGACCAGACGCTCGCCGAGGCGCAGGACGATGTGACGACCGCCCTCGCTTTCGCGCCGCCGCATCTGTCCTGCTACCAATTGACGCTGGAGCCGAACACCCGCTTCGCCGCCTTTCCGCCCGCTTTGCCGGAAGCCGACCTGTGTGCCGACATGCAGGAAGCCATCGAAGCCCGGCTCGCCGCCGACGGTTACGGCAATTACGAAATCTCGGCCTTTGCCCGGCCCGGCAATCAATGCCGCCACAACCTCAATTACTGGCAATTTGGCGATTACCTCGGCATCGGCGCTGGCGCGCACAGCAAACTCACCCTGCACGACCGCGTCCTGCGCCAGATGCGCTGGAAACACCCGAAAGCCTATCTCGACCAGGCGCTCGCCGGGAATCCGCTACAGGAGGAGCAACACGTCGAAGCCGCCGACCTGCCCGGCGAATTCCTCATGAACGCCCTGCGCCTTGCCGACGGCTTTGCGCCATCGCTGTTTGAGCAACGCACGGGGCGTCCGCTGGCGACGATTTTCGCGCAACTCAAAAGCGCCGCTGCCGAGGGGCTGCTCGACATCGGCCCTGAGCGCATCGTGCCGACGTTGCGCGGGCGACGCTTTCTCAATGTGCTGCTTGAGCGGTTTCTGGTTGCCGGGGACGACGCGGGCAAAACTGTCTGAGACGGGTGAGGCGCTTAGATCGTGCGCTGGCGGGCCGCCAGGCGGCCAAGCAGAAAGCCTTTGATTTCGTGGAAGGGAATCGGCTTGGTGAAGGCTGTGACATCCGGCGGCAAGCCGCGGCCAATCACGGTGTCGCGGTCGATGGCGCTGACCACGATGATGTCCATCCGCGCCAGATCGGGGTTGGCCCGCAGGTGGTGGATCATCTCGAAGCCGTCCATGCCCGGCATCATGAGGTCGGCGATCAGGATATCGGGCGGCTGCTGGCCAACCTGGAGGAGACCGGCGAAACCATTGTCGGCAATACGGATGTCGAGCGGCAGATCCCAGCTTTCCATGGTCATCTGGTAGAGCAGTTGCAGGGTCGGGTCATCCTCGGTAATCAGAATGTCGAGCCGGTTGCTCGCCTCATGCGCGGATGTCAGGTTGCGGCGGCGGGTCAGCAGGGCGTCGACCGAAGCGACGGGAATGCGGCGATGGCCGCCCGTCGTTTTCCACGCCTCAAGCGCGCCATTCTCGACCATGTTCTGCACCGTGCCGAGCGAAACGCCGAGGCGTTGCGCGGCTTGCCGTGTGCTTAAAAATTCGGGTTCCGTCATGATTTTTGCGCCGTTACTTTGGGAACTACTCTAAAAGATTGTCCGCCAATTTTATCATTTTTTGTATCTTTTCATGCCGTTGTTGCGGGCTTATGTGGCGTTTTTGGAAATTCAGCCGGAAATTTGACCTCATTGACCTGGTCATAAAATATCCGGGCTGCGTATTTGCCCGTCATATCAGTCTCTGGCGCTGACGCTGATCCGGTCGTAGCGGCCAAAGTCGTCCATGACGGTGATGTCGAGGCGGCCTGTTTCTTCGAGACGCTGGATAAAAGGCTGGCTGGCCGGTTGCCGGGCGGCCAGTCGGCCATTGATGAGCCAGTAGACCTCGCCGCCCTGGGCGCGTCCGCCGCGCAGTTCCAGCCGGATGACGGCGGGCTGGCCGGGGCGGGGGCGCAGGATGATTTCACCGTTTTTCACGCCGACGATGCGTAAGCCCCCCGCTGGATCGGGCGCTGGCGGGCAGCGGGGGTCCCAGGCGGGCGGCAATGCTCTGGCTTTGAGGTCGGCGCTGAGCCAGGGTTCGAGCGCCGCTGGCCAGCGGGCGGCTTCGACGCGCTGGCGTTTGCTGACGCCCGCGCCGCAGCGGGCGCTGAGGCGCAGTCCGCTGACGGCGTCGATTTCATAGGCGTAGCGCGGTTCGCCGCCGCGCAGACGGTCGGGGAAAGTCGGCGGCGCGGTGTCGCGCAACAGCCAGGCGAGCGTCTGGCGGTGGCAGAGCGACGCTTCTCCCGGGTCAAAGCGCAGGCCGAGCGGCCAGCAGATGGTTGCCTGACGCACCTCCGGCGGCGCCATGCGCGGCGCGGGCGGGGTTTTGTCGATGGCGGCGAAGATGTCGATGAGCAGGGGGGCGGCGATATTGGCCCCGAAGAAACCGGGATTCGGCGTGCCGTCCGGGCGGCCAATCCAGACGCCGACGCTGTATTGATCAGAAACGCCAATCGCCCAGGCGTCGCGGAAGCCGAAGCTGGTGCCGGTTTTCCAGGCGATGCCGGACTGGACGCCGGGGCGTTGCTGGAGCGTTCGTCCGCCCGCGCCGCCGCCGGATTCGAGAATGTCGCGGATGAT
The DNA here is from genome assembly GCA_031285115.1 of Azonexus sp. Taxonomy (GTDB): domain Bacteria; phylum Pseudomonadota; class Gammaproteobacteria; order Burkholderiales; family Rhodocyclaceae; genus Azonexus. The sequence continues at coordinate 3,240 of JAITWU010000315.1, forward strand.
GAAGGCCGCCCCCGCCGACATCATGCGCTGTTCGCGCAGCGGCTCAGTGGGCCGGTAGCGCGGCTGGCCGCTCATGCCCTGGCGGGCGAAAGCGGTGTAAGCGCCCACCAACTGTTCCAGCGTCGTCGCCGCGCCGCCGAGAATGACCGAGAGATTGGGTTGCTCGCCCTTGGGAAATTCAAGTTTCAGCCCGCCGCCGCGCAGCGCGGCGACGAAACGCTGCGGGTCGAGATGGTCGAGCACTTCGACGGCGGGCACATTGAGCGATTTGACCAGAGCTTCGGAAACGCTGACCGGGCCGTGGAAAGATTGCTGAAAATTGCCCGGCTGGTAGCCGCCGAAGGATTGCGGCACATCGGCGAGCAGCGATTCGGAATGGATCAGCCCATCGTCCAGGGCCAGACCATAGAGAAAGGGCTTCAAGGTCGACCCCGGCGAGCGCGGCGCGCGCACCATGTCGACAAAGGCGAAGCGCGCGCTATCGGTAAAGTCGGCGGAACCGGCGTAAGCGCGCACTTCCAGCGTCGCGTTGTCAACGACGAGGGCCGCCATCGAGACGCGCGGCGGCAGGAGGCCGAGGCGGCTGGTCAGGAGCAGTTCCACCGTTTCCTGCGTTGCCGCGTCGAGAGTCGTATTGATGCGCGTCGCGCCCCCCGCCTCTTGCCGCAACCGTTCGGCGAGCAGGGGCGCAAGCAGCGGCTGGCGCAGGGTTTGGGCGATGACCGGCTCGTCGAAGGCATCCCTGATGTCTTCATCGCGCCAGACGCCGCGCATCCGTTCCAGCACCTTGTCACGCGCCGCCCGCGCCGCCGTTGGCTGGCGATCCGGGCGCAGGCGCGAAGGCGCTTGTGGCAGCACGGTAAGCAGCGCCGCATCGGCGTAACTCAAATTGCGCGAAGGTTTGCCGAGATAGCTGCGGCTGGCGGCCTCGACGCCTTCCAGCACGCCGCCCATCGGCGCGTAATTGATGTAAAGGGCGAGGATTTCATCCTTGGAATAATGCAGTTCCAGTTGCAGGGCGCGCAGAATTTGCCGCGCTTTGCCAGCCAGCGTGCGCGGCGTCGGGTCGAGGATGCGGGCGACCTGCATGGT
>JAITWU010000356.1 GCA_031285115.1 Azonexus sp.
TGCGGCAACTGCGTCAGTTGCAGCGCCGCCGCGCAGCCGGAGCGGCGGGCGATGTGGCCGAGATCGGCGAGCAGCCCGTCGGAAACGTCAATCGCCGCGCTGGCGACGCCAGTCAGCGCCTGCCCGAGGGCCACGCGCGGCTGTGGTTTTTCCAGCGCCGTCACGCACAAACGCGGCCACGGTTCGGGCAGGGCGATGCGCCCCTGCAACTGGGCAAGGCCGAGGGCGGCGAGACCGGGGCGGCCGGAAACCCAGATTTCATCGCCCACCCGGCTGCCATCGCGGCGCAAGGCGCGGCCCGGATCGACTTCGCCAAAGGCGGTGACGCACAGATTGAGCGGCCCGCGCGTGGTGTCGCCGCCGATCAACGCGACGCCGTATTGCCCGGCGCAGGCGAAAAAGCCTTCGGCAAAGGCCGCCAGCCAGTTTTCGTCAGCCGTCGGCAGCGCCCCGGCGAGCGTCACCCAGCGCGGTTCAGCGCCCATCGCGGCAAGGTCGGAAAGATTGACGGCAAGCGTTTTCCAGCCCAGGTTTTGCGGGTTGGTTGCGGGCAGAAAATGCGTGCCTTCGACCAGCATGTCGGTCGTCACCGCCAGTTGTTTGCCCGGCGTCGGCTGCAACAGGGCGCAGTCGTCGCCGGGGCCGAGGGCGACGCCCGCCGAGCGCGCGGGCCGGGCGAAATAGCGGTCGATCAGCGCGAACTCGCTCACCATGCGCTATTTTTTCTGGCGGGCAGCGACTTCATCCGGGCGGGCGGCGGCGGCGATTTTGTCGAGCACGCCGTTGACATATTTGTGGCCGTCGGTGCCGCCGAAGGTTTTGGTCAGTTCGATGGCCTCATTGATGATGACGCGGTAGGGCGTCGCCAGGCAGTTCTGCAACTCGAAGCAGCCGAGCATGAGGACGCAGGCTTCGACCGGCGAGAGTTCGCCGAAAGGCCGGTCGATGTGGGCGGCGATGCGGGCCAGCAGACTCTCCTGCTGGCCGATGACGCCGCGCAGGGCGCTGACAAAAAATTCGCGATCGGCCTTGGCGAAATCTTCCATCTCCGGCGCGTAGGCTTCAATCGCCGCTTCGTCAGCGCCGCCGACGCGCCACTGGTAAAGCCCCTGCAAGACCAGTTCGCGCGCCCGGCGGCGGGCCGAGCGCGACGGCAGGCCGTCTTTCAAATCACTGGCGGAATCGGTCATGGGCAAAGGCTTTCTGGAGATTGGCCATTTCGACGGCGGCCTGGGCGCATTCGCTGCCTTTGGGCTGCATACGGACTGCTGCCTGTTCGTCAGTTTCACAGGTGAGAACGCCGTTGGCGATGGGGATGCCGGTATCGAGCTGGACTTCCATGATGGCCCGGCAGGCGTCGTTGGCGACGACCTCGAAATGGTAGGTTTCGCCGCGAATCACCGCGCCGAGGGCCACCAGCGCATCGAAGCCGTTGCGGGCCATGCTTTGCAGGGCAAGCGGAATTTCCAAAGCGCCCGGCACGGTGGCGATGCGGATGTCGCCATCGGCCACGCCGAGGCGCTTCAATTCGTGGATGCAGGCCGACAGCAGCCCCTCGCAGAGAGGCCGGTTGAAGCGGGCCATGACGACGCCGACGCGCAAGCCCGCGCCATCGAGATTGCTGTCGTATTCAAAAACATTGTCGAAGCGGGACATGATTCAAAGCTCGGCAAAAGAAGGGACGAAACTGGTGACTTCGAGGTCGAAGCCGGTCATGGAGGGCATTTTGCGCGGACTGGCGAGGAGCCGCATCCGGGTCACGCCGAGGTCGCGCAAAATCTGCGCCCCGATGCCGTAAATGCGCGGGTCCCACTTCGGCTGGCGGCGCGGCGCGGCGCTCTGGCTGCGGCCCGTCAGCCGGGCGAGCAGGGCTTCGCCGTCTTCCGGGCGGTGCATGAGGACGATTACGCCGTGGCCGTTTTTAGCCAGCGCCGCCTGCGCTTCGTCAATCGAAAACGCCTGTGGCCGACTGTCGGGGTCGAGAAAATCGAGCACCGAGAGCGGCTCATGGACGCGCACCAGCGTCTCGCCGCCCACCGGGATGACGCCCTTGACCAACGCCAGATGCGTCTCGCCGCCCGCCCGGTCGACATAGGCGTGGAGCGTGAAGTCGCCGTGGGCGGTGGCGATGGTCTTGCTCGTGACGCGCTCGACCAGGGTTTCCGAGGCAGCGCGGTAATGAATCAGGTCGGCGATGGTGCCGATCTTCAACTCATGCTCGCGGGCAAATTCGATCAACTGCGGCAGCCGCGCCATCGTGCCGTCTTCGTTGAGAATTTCGCAAATCACCGCCGCTGGCTCCAGCCCGGCCATTTCGGCCAGATCGCACCCGGCTTCGGTATGCCCGGCGCGCACCAGCACGCCGCCGGGGCGGGCGGCAATCGGGAAAATGTGGCCGGGCTGCACGATGTCGTCCGGTGTCGCCTGACGGGCCACCGCCGCCTGCACGGTGCGCGCCCGGTCAGCGGCGGAAATGCCGGTGGTGACGCCTTCAGCGGCCTCGATCGAAACGGTGAAAGCGGTGCCGTAAGGCGTTTTATTGTCACGCGCCATCTGCGCGAGGCCGAGCTTTTTGCAGCGATCCTCGGTCAACGTCAGGCAAACGAGGCCACGGCAATGCGTGACCATGAAATTGATCGCCTCCGGCGTCACGAATTCGGCGGCGATGACGACATCACCTTCGTTCTCGCGGTCTTCTTCATCAACCAGAATGACCATGCGACCGGCTTTCAACTCGGCCACGATGTCGGCGATGGGGGCAATGGCGGGGTGGGGAGACATGGGTTTTCCGGCAACGGCAAAAGAACTATTTTCGCAGAAAGCGCCGCGCCGCGCCTGCTTTTGCGCGTAAGCACAAGAAAATCAAGCAGATAGACTGGTAACGATGGCGGTTTTTCTGTTACAATCAGCGATTTTCCGGGATCGTTCCCGACGGCGGCATCCGGGCGATATGAACGTACCGTCCGCTCAGGTCAAACCGCCTGATTTTTGCGAAAGGCTCCCCCATGCACACCGAATCCATCCTCACGCATCTGAAAAAACACGGTCAGTTGCTTGATGCGGACATCGCCAAAGGCACCGGCATCGCCCTCCAGGACGTCCGCAACTCCTTGCAGGAACTCTCAGCGAGCAAGGCCATTTCGACCTGTAGCATGACCACCTTCAAAAACGGCCAGCCGACCGAAGGCATTTTCTGCCGCATCGCCGGTTACATCCCACCCGCCGCGCCGGGCCGCAAACCCGGCGTCAAAACCTGATTTCCGGGCTGATTCCCCGGGCGGCGCAACCCCCGATCACCCGCCCCGGCCCTTGACGCTCACCGCCGGCAGCCGCTAGAATGCGCGGCTTCTCACAAAATGGGTCGGTAGCTCAGTCGGTAGAGCAGCGGACTTTTAATCCGTTGGTCCCGAGTTCGAATCTCGGCCGACCCACCAAAATCCTCAGCGCGGGGCGTTAGCTCAGTTGGTAGAGCAGCGAACTCTTAATTCCGCGTATATCGCGTGTATGTGGAATGAGTAAATCCCGAAGAGATAGTACAGACAAGGAGTTGGAGGATTTTGCCAACTCCTTTTTCTTTGGAAAAGAAACGGGTTTTTCGATGATTTTGCAGTAAACTGCCTACATGGCAAGCATCACCCGGCGCGGCACAAGATGGCAAGCGCAGATTCGCCGTAAAGGCTACCCCATTCAAACGAAAACGTTTGAGACCAAAAAAGAGGCGAAGGCTTGGACTGCCGTCGTCGAATCAGAAATGAACAGGGGTGTTTTCGCCGACCGAAGCGAAGCCGAACACACCACGCTTGGCAAGGCTCTTGAGCGATACGCCAACGAAATTACGCCTCATAAACGAGGTGCGCCGCAGGAGCTGCGGAGAATCAGGCAATGGCAACGACATCCGCTGGCGCTGCGATTTTTGTCGAGCCTCCGAAGTGTAGATTTTTCACAACACAGAGATGCTCGGTTACAGGCCGGTGTCGCTGCGAACACGGTACGACTGGAGCTGGCCCTCGTCTCCAATTTGTTTACGGTCGCCCGTGAAGAGTGGTCGATTGCAGTCACGAATCCTCTCAACACTGTGCGAAATCCACGTCTGCCGAGAGGACGAGATCGACGCTTGCTCAAGGACGAAGAAATCAGATTACAGGCCGTAGCGGGGAATGACCTTGCTTTTTGTATGACACTGGCCATCGAGACAGGAATGCGCGCTGGCGAGATCGTCAATCTGACGTGGGATCAAATCGACTTGCCTGTATCGGTTATCCGGCTGGACATGACCAAGAATGGCGACACGCGGGTCGTGCCACTTTCTGATACTGCCGTAGAAGTCATCAAGGCGAGGCCAAGAGGCATCAACGGAGGGCCGCTGACTCGTTTTCGTTGTTCCAATAGACTCAGCAAATCATTTCGAGTCGCGTGCAAACAGGCAGGCATCGTCGGACTACACTTTCACGACCTTCGGCACGAAGCCGCCAGTCGGCTGGCGCCGCGTGTGACGGTGCAGACGTTGGCGAAGATCATGGGCTGGCGGACTCTGCAAATGGCGATGCGCTATTACAACCCGTCAGAACAGGAACTTGTCAGAGCGATTCGAGGGGCGGTGGCGGTGACAGCCTGACAGTCTGTTACCGTTTTGGCTTTGGTGCAGGGGACGGCGGTGTGTCGGTTCCCTGCGCATGGTCTTTTTTGGGCAGGGTGGCAGGTGTGGCGGGTAAAGACCTTGAGATCGGGTGGCGCAATGTCCATGCCCACGCGATGCGCTGCATCAACCAAGGCTTGGGCGGTTTTGGTAAAGGCGATGGCTTGATCCTCTGACACGCCTTGCTGACGGGCGACCTCCCCCATCGCGATGGCGTAGGGACTGAACTTTACCGGATCATGCTTTGAATCTTGCGATGGTACTCCGGGGCGCTGCTCATGCACTTGCTGTTCTTGATGGCTTTTTGCACCATCGCGCTTAAACCTTGACAGGTCTTTTCGTTCTGATTCCCGCAGATTTGCTGCTGTCGCCAGTTCCTCTACGATTTGTGGCCAACGCCGCATCGTAAAATTTTCGGATTCGATTGCGCGGAATGGGATAGCGACCGCGAAATTCACACCGAACTCTCGCGCTACGCGCCGTCCAGCGCTGCTTTTGGCAATGGCAACGACCTTTTCAACCGCGCGCAAGGCATGTTTTTGCCCATCTTCTGGATAACAGGCGATATACCGGCCTGCAACCTGTACTGACAATTGAGCTTGCTCAATTCCTTATTCGTTTTGCTTACTTCGCAATTTAGCAAGGTTTTCGATGCGGCTTTGCAAGACATCGAGTGGGTGCATGACGTGAAAAGTTACGTCTCGCCATGTCACCTCGGCTGCATGATTGCGAACTTTTTCGGGGTCAAGCCCAACCAAATTATGCAAGACATCGACATTCACGAATTCGGAGCTGGAGACGGGTATCTTTACTTGGCCGACGAGCGCCGTGATGATGTTACGCGAAGCGAAGGTTGGTATGCCTCGCGCCGCTTTCGCAATAGCTGTAACATCGGCGCGGCTCCCAAGAAAGTCCGCATCGTCACTGATTGCTCCAGCCAATGCTTTCGGCATAGCCACGTCGTAATTCGTCACCCAAAAGGCAAGAGCCTGCCCGCCAACCAACACAGCACCGGGGGTAACGCCGGAAAGAATTTTAGCCAGTTGTGCCTGGCTAATGGCAATCTCTGTCTCAGTCAAAGCTAAGGACACGATGCCGAACAGTTGTCGCTTTGACTACTGCGGATGGGAGTAGAAACATGCTCTCCTGTGATCGCTTCCCTTCGGCGATCAGTGTGCGCACCAACGCTTGACGCTCACGCTTGGCAAGCGCCAAAACGGTATCGTCGTTAAAGGCGTGTCTGCGAAGATTTTTCATGGCCCAATGGTGCTTTATCCACCATGCGATTGCAAGTTCATCCTATTCGCGCAGGTCAATCATATT
>JAITWU010000387.1 GCA_031285115.1 Azonexus sp.
GCCAGTCCGGAAGTCGAAGCGGCGCTGCTCGAACATCCCGCCGTCGCCGAATGCGGCGTCATCGGCGTCGCCGACAGCGAGCGGGGGCAAATCCTCAAAGCCTTCGTCGTGCTCAACCCCGGCCACATCGGCGATGCCGCCAAAATTGGGGAATTGCAGGCGTTCGTCAAAAACAGCATCGCGCCCTCCAAATATCCACGGCAGATCGAATTTGTCGACAAACTGCCGCGGACGGAAACAGGCAAATTACAGCGCTTCAAACTCAAGGATGTCGCCGCAGCCAGAGGCGGCTCGACACCCGGTAACACGTGGAGCGGCGATCTCGCCGCGCAACACTCTGGCGCAACTTTGAAAACACGGTGAAAAGACATGTCAATGAAAGCCAGGATTCCCTACGGCGCTTACTGGAGCACCCCGTTTACACGCTGGCAAGGCAGCTTCGCCAACCTGCACAGCATCGAATTCGCGGCGTACGTGGCGCGCGCCGAACTCGCCAGACGCCGCATTGATCCGCAAACACTCGATTACGGCGTCTTGGGCATTTCGGTGCCGCAGCCGCACTGTTTCTATGGTTTGCCCTGGCTTGCCGGGCTGCTCGGCGCCAAACACATCGGCGGCCCGACCGTCATGCAAGCCTGCGCCACCGGTGTGCGCGCGCTGCTCGCGGCGGCTCAGGAAATCGAATTCGGCATGGCCAGCGCCGCTCTGGCGATTACCTGCGACCGCACTTCCAACGGCCCGCACCTGTACTACCCGAACCCGCGCGCGCCGGGCGGCACAGGCGCTGCCGAGAACTGGACGCTGGACAATTTCAACTGCGATCCATTGGGTCGGCACGCCATGATCGCCACCGCCGAGAACGTGGCGCGACGGCACGGCCTGACGACGGCAGCGCAACACGAACTGGTGCTGCGCCGGGAAGAGCAGTACCGCGCGGCGCTGGCTAACGATGCGGCGTTCCTCAAACGCTTCATGACTTTGCCGTTTGAAGTGCCGACCCCGAATTTCCGCAAGGTCGACGGTACGCTGACGGCTGACGAGGGAATCACCCAGTCGACAGCCGAAGGGTTGGCTCGCCTCAAACCGGTGATCGAAGGCGGCAGCGTGACTTTCGGCGGACAAACGCACCCGGCTGACGGCAACGCGGCGATCATCGTTACCGACGCCGGGCGCGCGCGCGAACTCGCCACCGACCCGAAGATTGCGGTACGGCTGCGCGGTTTTGGCCTCGCCCGCGCCGAACTCGCCTACATGCCGGAAGCCACGGTGCCTGCCGCCCAGCGGGCGCTGACACAGGCCGGGCGCTCGCTCAAGGACATGGCGGCAATCAAGACGCACAACCCCTTTGCTGTTAATGACCTGTATTTCGCCAAAGCCACCGGCAGCGACCCGATGACGATGAACAACTACGGCTGCTCTCTCGTCTGGGGCCACCCGCAAGCGCCGATGGGGACGCGCTCGATCATCGAACTGATTGAAGAACTCGTCATCCGTGGCGGTGGCTGCGGCATCTTCACCGGCTGCGCGGCTGGCGATACGGCGATGGCGGTGGTTATCGAAGTCGGCGACGAGTAATAAGCCGACCGGCATAAAAAAGGCCGGGTTTCCCCGGCCTTTTTGGTTTTCTGACTGGCTGTCACCGTCCTGCGGCCTGCAGGGCCTGTAGTGAGAAGTCGTTGGATGTTTTCCCCGGGACGTTGCCTTTCCAGGTAGGCGTATCGACGAGGAAGACGGTAGCGTGGTTGCGCTGGAAGTCGATGATGACGCCGCCGGAGGTGCGGGCCTCGGCGTAGCCGTCATCGGCCTTGGCCGGGTAGGAATGGAACTCCATGAACTTCCAGAACTCGCCCTTGCGGTTATAGGCTTCGCCGTAATAAATCCGCGGATACTTGGTATCGACGTACAACACCTTCTTGCTGTACGGGTGTTCGTTCGGCGTCGTCGCTTCGACGACATACACCTCGCGCGGCTCGAAACGGTCGTTGTTCATGTTCCAGAACGGCGCCTTGTCTTCGAGCACCGGATACTTCTCGGCAAAGCTCTTGCCGCCCTTGTTCCACAACGGATGCTTGCTGTTGGCAACGGCCAGCACCCAGCGTTTGCCAAGGAACTTGTAACCGGGATACCAGCACGGGCGGGCGTTGAAGATTTCCAGATCATCTTGCAACTGGTCGGAAGACCCCACCGGATCCATCCACGCCCCGCCGGACAAACGGCGCACACGGCGCACCGCCGGGATATAGGCCCAGACATCATTCACCTTGGCCGAATCGTAGAAGATGGTGAAGGTGCCCAGCCCCTTCATGTCCGTCGGCGACTTGAAGTAAAGCAACTGCCGACCGCGCTCGGAGCCATCGCCTTCGACCGGCGTGCCGGAGAGGCGGCCCTTCATGGCGTAGCGGGTAAATTCGGCGGTCGGCTCGGAGTGCACGCCGCTTGCGCCGTCGATGAGAATCTGCGTAAACAGCGGCACGTAAGAAAGATCGGCGGTCAATTGGCCGAGATGCCAGTTCCACATGATCTTTTCCGCGACTTGGGCATCTTTCTCGTCGATGTTGGGGAAAGGCTGTCCGGCGCTCCAGCCGTCGATCTGGCAGGTGTCCTTGTTGATTTTCGTCTTGCCGGCATTGGCTTGCGACGCCTTGACCCATTTCGGATCAAGCGGAATTTCCTGGGATTTGATCAGCGGCAATTTCCAGCCATTGTTCTTGACCCGCCATTCCATGCGCTCGGTCAAGAGGCTGGCGATGGTGTGACCTTCAAAAGTATCGTTTTTGATCTTGTCGATATTGTCGGCGGAAATCACGGTCCCGGCAGGCAGTTCGGCGGCCAGGGCGAGGGCTGAGCCGAACAGCAGGGAGAGCGCGATGGCGCACTTTTTCATTGGCATCATGATCTTGTTTCTCCGGTGTAAAAATCAGAATTGGTAAGTGAGGCTGGTGAAGAGTTGGTCGCGGTTGTGGAAGTAGCC
>JAITWU010000404.1 GCA_031285115.1 Azonexus sp.
GACCCGGGCTTTGACGTTGTAGTCAATGACCCGCTTGACGGGGACGAGAATTTTCACCGAAACCTCCTTTTTCAAATAACAGACGATTATCCATTATCGTCACAAAAAGAGACAAACGCGGCGGGCACGGATGGCGCGCCGTGGCGAAGCGCTCGACTGTTCCCGGCGGATCGGCGCAATCCCTTGTATTGACTGAGAAAACTAGCGATGCGGGAGCTTCCTGGCAAAGGCGTCGCCAGTGTGGCGTAGAGTTTGTGGTTGAGTAAAAACATATGCAAACGCCATGAAGTCATTGCCAGAAATCCATTTTTGCGCTCAAATACCAACCTAGCCTTAAATTTCTCATATAGACACACGACTCCGATGAAAGACTTGACCACCGAAAAAACCTTGGCCTCAATGGAAATCGCCGATCGCCTGTTTTTCCGTTTTTTTCAGGCGGCGAACACGGTTCATACCAAAGGCACACAGGCCCTTGAGCAGTTTGGCGTCACTACGCAGCAGTGGTCGGTGATGGGCGCTTTGTCGCAACCGCAGGCAGCGGGAGGGATGAGCGTCAATGATCTGACGCGCTTTCTGCTGGTCAGCCGCCAGAACCTGACTGGGTTGCTGAATCGCCTCGAACGTGACGGCATCGTCGAAAAACACATCGGCAGCACCGACCGGCGCTCGCGCACCGTTCGCCTGACCAAGGCCGGTGAAGAGCTGTGGCTGGCCATGCAGGAACCAATCCACAGCTTCTACGATGAAGTCCTGAAAGATATTTCTTTCGACGACCGGCTTTCATTCATCCATTACATCGGCCTGTTGCAGCGCAACATGACGAAGATTTAAGTCGTCAGCGGCGCTGTTTTTTTCCGACAATATCAGGATGAACGGGGGAGCATACCCATTGCTTCCCCCATCCGAACGGGCGCTGTCGGTTGCCAGCCAGGGTTGAAGCTCAACCGGTTTTTCGGAAAGAGCATGACGACGGTTGAACCGAGCAGGAAGCGGCCCATCTCCTCGCCTTTTTTCAACGTGATGTTCTGTTCCTCGTAGCGCCATTCGCGGATAACGCCAGGGCGCGGCGGATTGACGACGCCATGCCAAACGGTCGCCATGCTGCCGACGATGGTGGCGCCGACCAGGGTTAGTGTGAAGGGGCCGTTCTCCGTCTCAAAAACGCAGACGACGCGCTCGTTTCTGGCAAACAGGCCGGGAACGCCACGGGCCGTGGTGGGGTTGACCGAAAACAAGGCGCCCGGCACGTAGATCATGCGTAACAGCTTGCCGTCGCAGGGCATGTGGATGCGGTGATAGTCGCGCGGGCTGAGGTAGAGCGTGGCGAAACTGCCGTTTTCAAACTGCGCCGCCAGTTCGCGGTCGCCGCCGAGCAGCGCGGTGGTCGAGTAGCGGTGTCCCTTGGCCTGAAAAATTTGATCGCGCTCGATGGCGCCGAACTGGCTGATCGCGCCGTCGACCGGGCAGAGAAAGTCCGCTGCCGCCAGTGGCCGGGCGTTTTCCTTGAGTGGCCTGGTGAAAAACTCGTTGAAGCTCTGGTAACTGGCGATTTCCGGGTTGGCCGCCTCTGACATATCGACGCCGTAGCGGCCAACGAACCAGCCGATGAACGCGGTCGTCAGGCGGCCAGCTTTGGCCCCGGCGAATTTGCCAGCCAGCGCGGTCAGCGCCTGTTTGGGCAGGAGATATTGGGGCAGAACAGCAAGGCGATCAGACACGGGCAGGACAGTACAAAAAAGTAAACCTCTGATTATATGATGATGTTGGCTTGAAAAACCTGCCTTGCGTACAAAATAGGTACAAAACACATACAAAATAACTAATATCGGCTATGTGTTTTTTGTTATATTTATCACATTTGCGTCATGGCGGAGCCGCTGACATATATGATGTATATATATGACATTTGGTTTCGATCTGCTCGTTGGGTTTGTTGTTTTGCCGGTTGGTTCTGCGCAGCAAGGAGGACATCATGTTGGGATTATTCAATTCTGGACGGAGTCAGGAAAACCTGAACACCATTAGCCAGTTGCAGGCGCGTGTTGCGCAACTGGAGGCGGAGAACAGCGCGCTTCGTACTGATCAGGCGGCTCTGCAAGAGCGCATTGCCACCGGCCAGACTCACTGTGAGTGGACGGAAAAAGTGCTCAACCATACCTTCGGTCTCGAAGGCATGCTGGCCAATCTGCAAGGTTCGGCCAGCAAGCTGTCCGAAGAACTCAGAGAGGAAGAGCGCGTCTTCCGGGAAAGCGCGGCATCCTCAAAGTCTGACAGGGCTTCGACCAACGTTTTTGTTTCCGGGGTCAATACGATGTCCGAGACGGCAACGAGCGTGGCCGGGAATATTACGGCCCTGGGCGACCAGGTCACCGAGGTCACCGGCATCCTCGGCACGATCAAGGAAATCGCCGACCAGACCAATCTGCTGGCCTTGAATGCGGCGATTGAAGCGGCGCGCGCAGGTGATGCTGGCCGGGGCTTCGCGGTGGTTGCCGATGAGGTGCGCAAACTGGCGGAAAAATCAGCGAAGGCCGCCAAAGACATTGATACCATCGTCGGCGGGGTGCGTACCGGTATCGAGATGGCATCTGCCTCGGTCAAGGAAATGTCCGAGGAAGCCAACGGTCTGGCGACCTCCGGCGGCGAAGTAAACGAATCCCTTGGCATTTTGAGCAAATCTCTTGATAGCGCCGCCAAAGTCGTCAAGATCTCCGCACATCGCTCCTGGGTTGATCTGGTCAAGCTCGACCATGCGCTCTTCCGCCTCAATCTCTACATCGGCGCGGTGAACAACCCGCAGGAATACCAGTGCAAGACGCACAATGAGTGTCGCCTGGGGGTGTGGTTTAACCAGCAACTGGCCAATTTCCGCGACAATCTGACGTTCCGGGCGATTGAAGCGCCTCACGCGGCCTTTCACTCGGCGGCGGCTGAATTCATCGGGGCTACCCGTGCTGATGACGGAGTTGCCGCCAACCGCGCCCTGGACAACCTTGAGCGCGCAGGCGGCGAGGTCATCGCCGCTCTGGACGGGTTTGCAAGGACGGTGCCGTAGCCGCAGCAAGTATTGTGGTCAAGGCCGCCGCATCACTGGGCAACAGTGTGCGGCGGCTTTGCTTTGGATGCCCTGCCGCTACCCGGCGTGAGTTGTCGGCTGCCAGACCGGCATGTTCGGTGAATGCGGCCAGCAGCGCTCCGGCAGCCGAAGCGCCTGATCAAAAGAATGCGCCGGGGCGCTTTTTTTTGTTTGTGGTTGACAGATTTATTAAAATTGGCAAATATATCAATGCTGATGTTGGGATGTTGCCGCGTCGACTGTAGTGCGTGCGCACAATTTTCCTGGGTGTCCGCCCAATGTCAGCAACGGCGCGCGGCGGCGAACCAAGGTAGTACGCGCCGTCAGGCTGTCGCCGCGCATCATGAATGAAATTTCCGGGAGGGGGCTTCCGGTATGGTAAATTGCAAAACCGTTATATTGATAACGAACGATCGGGGGAGTTATGTCTTTTGTCAAATTCCGTGATTTATCCATCGCGACCAAACTGAATCTGGTTCAGGCGGCGATCATTGTCACCCTTTTTACAGCGTCGATCATTGCCTTGACGGTTTGGTTGGGCGCTGTATACGAGCGGGAGGGGATCGGCGAACTGAAGATAGCCAACCGGCAGGCTGTCGATATGATCGAGACGATTCGCGTCGCCTCGGAGAAAGCGGCGGAACGCTTGATTCGCACCCTGGAGGGGCACTTCAAGGGCGAGTTCGCCTTGCATGGCGAGGAAATGGTCGATGTCGCCGGTGTCAAGACACCAGTTCTGACCTTGGGGGGCAAGGTGCTCAATGGCAGCCTTGGCGCGGTTGATGAGTTTTCCGCGACGACGACGGCAAATGCGACGGTTTTCGTCCGTCAGGGCGACGATTTCATCCGTATCGCCACCTCGGTCAAAAAACAGGACGGTTCGCGGGCGATGGGCACCAAGCTTGCCGCCGACCACCCGGCCCGCCAACTGATTCTGGCCGGGAAGAGCTATACCGGCAAGGCGACGCTGTTCGGCAAAGACTACATGACGCATTACAAGCCCATCTTCAGCGCTTCGGGTCAGGTCATCGGTATTTTGTATATCGGACTCGATTTGAGCGAACAGTTGGCCGATGTCAAAAATAAGCTCAAAGCCGTCAAACTGTACGAGACCGGCTATATTTTCGGCATTGATGCGGGCGTCAACAAAGGCGAGATGGTGATCCATCCAACCAAGGAAGGAACCAGTCTGTGGGATGGGCAGGACGCCAACGGCGTTTATTACATCCGCGAGATGGTGGAGAAAAAGGATGGTGTCATCTATTACGGCTTCCCCAAGGTGGGCGAAAGCTCGGAAAGCCAGAAGATCGCCACCTTCATGTATATACCGGAATGGAACTGGGTCGTCGCCGCCAGCATTTATCAGGACGAATTCCTGACCAATGCCCATGCTGTGCGTAATCGCCTGGTTCTTGGCGCCTTGATACTGGGTTTTCTGCTGTGCGTCACGATATTCTTTTCTTCGCGGCGCTGGGTCAAGGCCCCCCTGGAGGAGGTGGTTCGGGCGATGCAGAGGATGGCTTCCGGCGACCTGACCGTCACGCTCGATCGCCGGGAGGGCAAGGATGAGGTCGGGCAGTTGCTGGAAGCGACCAATAAAATGTCCAATGACATGCGGACGACCCTGAGCGATATTCAGTCGACTGCTTACACGCTGGCCGAGAGCGCCGAACATCTCCTCGGTTCGGCAAAACTGGCGGCGACGCATTCCGAGTCGCAAAGTGATGCGGCGACGGCGATGGCGGCGGCCATTGAGGAGATGAGCGCCAATATCAAGCTCGTTGCCGACAATGCCGGTAACGCCAGGCATATTTCCGCCGACTCCGGACAGATCTCGACGCAAGGGGCGGAGGTTATCGGCCAGGCGGTTTCCGGCATGACACGCATTGCCGAGACGGTGCGTTTCGCGTCCTCGCAGGTGACGGCGCTGGGCCAGGAATCGAAGGCCATTTCGGAGATTGTCAATGTCATCCGCGAAATCGCCGACCAGACCAATCTGCTGGCCTTGAACGCCGCCATCGAGGCGGCGCGCGCTGGCGAACAGGGGCGTGGTTTCGCCGTGGTGGCCGATGAAGTGAGAAAGCTGGCCGAGCGGACATCGGCATCGACCCAGGAGATCGGCACGCTGATCGGCAGAATACAGGCGGAAACCAGTGGCGCCGTGACGAGTATGAACAATGGCGTGCAACAGGTCGAGGAAGGCTTGGGCTTTGCCGAAAATGCGGGGGCGAGCATTGCCAACATCCGTGAAAGCTCGGGTCACGTCAATGCCGCCGTGACGAGTATTGCCCACGCCCTTGACGAACAGACGGTGGCGATTGGCGACATCGCCGATAACGTCGAAAAAATTGCCAGCATGGCCGACAGCAACAAAGCGATGGCGATCAAATCGGCGGAACATGCCTCGGAACTGGAAAAGCTCGCCGAGCGCCTGCGCGCCCGCGTCACCAAGTTCAGAATCTAAAGCGCGAGCGCCGACCTTGCTGTCACACAAGGTCGGCGCTCAGTGCTCGCGCCCGTCGGCGCGCGGTCGCAGCAGCAGCGGGGCGATGCGCCAGACAAGAATGCCGTAGGCCAGCGCCCAGCACCCGGCGGAGAGATAAATCCAGCCAGGATAGGCCGCCGGGAACAGTTGCGGCAGCCCGACGCGGAACAGGAGCGTCGCCAGCATGATGTAAAGCACGATGCGGTCGGCGCGCTCGAAGATGACTTTGCGTCCGGTATGGCCGTTGGCGATGCGGGTCATCATGGCGGGAACGATGCAGCCGACGGCGCCGACGGTAAACAGATGCACGGATACCGAGCCGACCGAGACGAGCGGGGTGAGATGGCCGATGGCGTCGAGCAGCAGTTGCAGCGTGATCGCCAGATAGCCGACGTACATGATGCCGATGTCGATGCGGCGCAAAGCCAGATGCGGCTTCCAGAAGCCGAAGCGGATGCCGAGCAGCGCCGCCAGGGCCAGCGCCAGCGCGGCGGCGAGCGGCGGCGGCAGGAGAAATTCAAATATCAGCGACAGACCGAGCAGCTTGATCGCCATGTCGAGCTGCGGCTGGCGCAAGATTTCGACCTGAAAGGCGGCGCGCATGAAATGCGTCAGCGTTCGTTCGAGCATCATCAGGAAGGCCATGCGGAAGAGGGCGATGGTCATCGTGTAACCGGCAATAAAGTCACCTGCCAGCAGGAGATATTTGGCGACGAAAAAAAGCGGCAGGGCGAGCAGAAAAAAAATATTGTCGCGGTAACTGTCGGTCCGGCGATGGCGGATCAGCGTCCACATCAGCATGACGACGATCAGGCCGAGAAAGAGGTTGCTGCCCAGCCAGAACAGCGCAGGCGGCCAGTGGCCGCCAAAACTCATGGCAAGCCGCTCGATGATCCAGGCGCCAGCCAGCAACATCAGCGCCGGGCCGTGGTAGCCGCGAACATTGACCCAGTTCTTGGTCGCCGTCAGCAAAAAGCCGCCGAGCACCGCCCAGCCGAAGCCAAAAAACATCTCATGGGCGTGCCACTGGAGCGAACTCAAAGGAATCTCCGGCGCCGCCAACTGGCCGCTGAAGATCAAGGCCCAGAGCGGCGGCAGGAGGATGGCAGCAAGGCAGGCGAGAATGAAAAAAGAGCGGAAACCGACCAGCCAGAGCGGATGAGAGGCCAGACGCATGAGTCACCTTGTGTGGTCAATCGTTGATCGAAGGCGGAGTTTAGCTGCGCCGACGGTGGGAAAGTTTGATTTATCCCGGCGCTGGCAAGCAGCCTGCCAGACATTGGCGTAAAATTACAGGATCAGCCGCCAGGGGTGGGCGCGAGGGTTTCCTTAAGGATAAAAATGAAGCGTGTGGATGATTTCCGCTTGCGCCTTGGCAAGCACGAACTCGTGCCGATCATGATCGGCGGCATGGGAGTCGATATTTCGACCGCCGATCTGGCGCTCGAAGCCGCCCGTCTCGGCGGTATCGGCCATATCTCGGACGCGATGATCAACACCGTCGCCGACCGCCGCTACGAAACCCGGCAGGTCAAGGAAAAGCTGGCGCTCTACAAATACAACGTCCTCAATGAGGACAAATCCCCGGTCAAGTTCGACCTTGGCCGTCTGGCCGAAGCGACCCGGCTGCACGTCGAAGCGACCATGCGGCGCAAACAGGGCAGCGGCCTCGTGCTCATCAACTGCATGGAAAAACTGACCATGAACGCGCCGCGCGAAACGCTCAAGGTGCGCATGGCCTCGGCGCTCGACGCCGGTATTGACGGCATCACGCTGGCCGCCGGACTGCATCTCGGCTCCTTCGGCCTGATCGAAGACCATCCGCGTTTTCGCGACGCCAAACTGGGCATCATCGTTTCCTCGGTGCGCGCCCTGCAACTCTTTCTCAAAAAAAGCCTGCGCACCAACCGTCTGCCTGATTACATCGTCGTCGAAGGGCCGCTGGCTGGTGGCCACCTCGGTTTCGGCATGGATTGGGCGCAGTACGATCTCGCCGCCATCGTCGGTGAAGTGCTGCAATTCCTCAAGGCGGAGCAACTCGATATTCCGGTTATCCCCGCTGGCGGCATTTTCACCGGTTCGGACGCCGCCGCCTTTCTCGAACAGGGCGCTGCCGCCGTGCAGGTCGCCACCCGCTTTACCGTCGCCGAAGAATGCGGCCTGCCAGCCGAGACCAAGCAGGAGTATTTCAAGGCCAATGAGGACGACATCGAAGTCAACCAGATTTCGCCGACCGGCTACCCGATGCGGATGATCAAATCCAGCCCCGGCATCGGCGACGGCATCCGCCCCAACTGCGAAGCCTACGGTTATCTGCTGGACGCCAGCGGCAAATGCGCCTACGTCACCTCATACAACCGCGAAGTCGCGGCGCACCCCGAGGCGCGCAAGGTCAAGGTGTGGGACAAAACCTGTTTATGCACCCACATGCGCAATTTTGAAATCTGGACCTGCGGCCAACTGACCTGGCGTTTGAAGGACACCACCCACCGTTTGCCCGATGGCGGCTATCAATTGCTGACGGCTGAACACATTTTCAAGGACTACCAGTTCAGCGTCGACCAGCAGGTAGCGCTGCCGGAAAAACAGGTTTCCTGAACGAGGAAAGCTTCAGGCAAAAAAGCGCCTCCCGGCTTCGCCGGGAATTTCCATGCCGGTGACCTGGGCGCGTTCGAGCAATTCCCAGTAATAGCGGTAGGAAGCCCGGTCGTGCAACTTGCCGTCGTGCTGGATCGGCCCCCAGTCTGTGTCTTGGGCGGCGCTTAAAATTTCGGCGGCGGCCTGGACTTCGGAAAAATCGGGGCGCATGGCTTCGATAATCGGCACGATCTGGTTCGGGTGGATGCTCCACATGCGGAGATAACCGAACTCCCGGCGGGCGCGTAAAGCGTCGTTGCGGATCAGATCGAGGTCTTTGAGTTCGGTGGTGACGTTGTGCGACGGCACGACGCCGGAAGCCAGGGCGGCGGCGCTGATTTCGCATTTGGCGCGAATGATGAGCGGGTGCTCGAACTGGCCGGGGCTTTTCATGGCGCTGCCGGGAATCGCTCCGTGGTGGCCGGAAACAAAATCCATCAGGCCGAAATCGAGCGACTCGACGCCGGGCAGGGCGGCAATCCGCCAGACTTCACGCAGCGCGCCGTGCGTCTCGATCAGCACATGGACGGGAATCTGGCGCTTGAGGCCGCATTGCTTTTCGATCTGACGCAGGGTTTCGATCTGTGTTTGCGCATCAGCCGCGCAGCACGGCTTGGGCAGGGTGATGAAGGCCAGCCGCCCGCCAGCCTGGGAGACGAGAATTTCCATATCCTGCCGCCAGTGGGCGTGGCTCACGTCATGGATGCGCGCGCCGACGCGATTGAAGCGGTTGTCGGCGGAGTTGATGAGGCCCGCCGCCATTTCGGCATGTTCGCGCTCGGCCCCGGCATGAGCGCCGTCCTCGCAGTCGCAGGTGATGTCAAAAATCGGTCCCAGTTCCTGCTGCCGTTGCAGCGCCTTGTGCATCAGTTTTTCCGAACCGGCGTAGTGATCGACGGCGGGCAGGGCAGGGAGGCGGCGTTCACCGGCAAAAAGGACATTTTTCGGATGGCGCATGGCGTTCAGGGCAAGGGAAATGAAAAAGGCCGCGCATTGTAGCGCGGCCTTTGTGGTGAAACGGCGCTGCCGGATCAGAGCATGTCCTTGACGGCTTCGGCTTCGTCGGTCAGTTCCTTCAGGGTCAGGTTGATTTTCTCCTGGCTGTAGGCGTCGATTTCCAGCCCCTGGATGATCTTGTAGGAACCGCCCTTGCACTCGCAGGGCATACCAAAGACGATGCCCTTGGGAATGCCGTAAGAGCCATCGGACGGCACGCCCATCGTCACCCATTCGTCGGAACCGA
This sequence comes from Azonexus sp., assembly GCA_031285115.1. Lineage (GTDB taxonomy): Bacteria > Pseudomonadota > Gammaproteobacteria > Burkholderiales > Rhodocyclaceae > Azonexus. The sequence continues at coordinate 9,445 of JAITWU010000404.1, forward strand.
GCACCCAGTCGCGGATGTGGTCGATGGCGGCATTGGCGGCGGAAGCGGCGGACGACAGGCCGCGCGCCTCGATGATGGCGGCGCCGCGCTTGCCGACGGTCGGCAGGAAGACATCGTTGTTCCAGACGGCGTCGTTGATCAGCGTCTTGACGCTGTCGCCGTTAGCCGTGGTGTAGCGGTAATCGGCATACATCGTGGGTGAGTGATTGCCCCAGACGACCAGTTTCTTCAGTGACGACACCGGACGGCCCGATTTGGCGGCGAGTTGCGACAGGGCGCGGTTGTGGTCGAGGCGCAACATGCCGTGGTAATTGGCCGGGTTGGTGCGGCCGACTTTTCTGGCGGCGGCGGCGGCGATGTAGGCATTGGTGTTGCAGGGGTTGCCGACGACCAGCACCTTGACGTTTTCCTTGGCGTTTTCGGCAATGGCCTTGCCCTGGACGGTGAAGATGGCGCCGTTGACGGAGAGCACGTGAAAATTACCCCACCAACAG
>JAITWU010000083.1 GCA_031285115.1 Azonexus sp.
TCAGCCGTCCGCCGGAAAGGCTGCGCAGACTCGCGGTTTCCGGCTTGATCTGGCCGGAGACTTCGCGCAACGCCAGCAGGTTTTCCCCGGCATCGAGCTTGACTTCGCGCTCCTCGCGGCGGCCAGCGTGCCGGTCAGCAAGGAATACCGGATGCAGGGCGTCGATTACTGGTACTACGAAGACAGGAAGACGCCGGAAAAAGGCGACAAGCGCGGCGTCGAAGTCTTTATCGAATTCGCCAACAAGGACGGCGCTCTCGGCCAGCCGCTGCCGAAAGGCACAGTGCGCGTCTACAAAAGCGACAAACAGGGCAGCCCCCTGTTCATCGGCGAGGACAGCATCGACCACACGCCGAAAAACGAAACCGTGCGCCTGAAGCTCGGCAAGGCGTTTGACATCACCGGCAACTGGAAGCGCAGCGACTTTTCGCGCCTCTCGAAGCGCGAATTTGAGCAGGAAATCACCATCGAAATCACCAACGCCAAGGATGTCCCCGCCACCGTGCGCGTCGTCGAACCCATCCCCGGTGACTGGAAAATCATCAAGGAAAGCCACCCCCACCTGAAATCCAGCGCCAGTTCAGCCCTGTGGGATGTGCCTGTGCCAGCGGAGGGTAAAACCACGCTCAAGTACCGGGTGCGGACGCAGTGGTGATTCCCTGGGGAAAGAGACCTGGCCCATTACTGATCTCGCAGCCGGGCGAGTAGTCGGATATCCGGGCCGATCTGGCGCAGATCGCGGATTTGCAAGCGCCGTTTGCTGTCCAGATTGGTCAGTTCGGGCAGGTTGAACAGACCGGCAGCCTGGTGGCCGACAAGGCAGGGGGCGAGGTAGAGGAGGAGTTCGTCGACCAGTCCGGCTTGCAGCAGCGAGCCGTTGAGTTTGCAACCGGCTTCGGCGTGGATTTCGTTGATGCCGCGGCGGGCGAGTTCGGTGAGGAGTTGGGGGAGGTCGACCTTGTTGTCGACGTTGGGCAGGATGATGACTTCCGCTCCGGCGGCTTGCAGGGCCGCTATTTTGGCAGCGTCAGCGACCGCTCCGGCAATCAGAACCGGGCCGCCACCGTGCAGGATGCGAGCGGTGAGCGGGGTTTCGAGGCGGCTGTCGACGATGATGCGTAGCGGCTGGCGCGGTGTTTCAATCTCGCGCACGGTGAGTTGCGGGTCGTCGTCGCGCACGGTGCCGATGCCGGTGAGGATGGCGCAGGCCCGCGCCCGCCAGCGGTGGCCGTCGCGGCGGGCGTCGGGACTGGTGAGCCATTGGCTGGCGCCGTTGTTGAGCGCCGTTTTACCGTCGAGGCTGGCGGCGGCTTTGAGGCGCAGCCACGGGCGGCCACGGGTCATGCGTGAAATAAAGCCGATGTTGAGTTCGCGGGCTTCGTTGGCCATGAGGCCGCAGGCGGTTTCAATGCCTGCCGCTTGCAGCCGGGCGAGTCCTCGCCCTGCGACCAGCGGGGTGGGGTCTGGCATCGCCGCGACGACTTTTGCGACGCCCGCCGCGATGAGCGCGTCGGCGCAGGGCGGGGTGCGCCCAAAGTGGTTGCAGGGTTCAAGCGTGACGTAGGCGGCAGCGCCGCGTGAACGTTGCCCGGCGGCGCGGATGGCGTGGATTTCGGCGTGCGGCTCGCCAGCCTTTTCGTGCCAGCCGACGCCGACGGTTTCACCATCCGGGGCGACGAGTACGCAGCCGACGCGCGGGTTGGGGCTGGTGGTGAAGAGGCCACGCTCGGCCAGTTGCAGCGCCAGCGCCATCGCCTGATGGTCGGCGGCGGTGAAGCTCATTTTTTGGCGGGGGGTGAGACTTCGCGGATGGCCCGGGAAAAGGCATCCACATCTTCAAAATTGCGATAGACCGAGGCGAAGCGGATGTAGGCGACTTTGTCGAGTTTTTTCAGTTCGCGCATCACCAGTTCGCCGAGTTGCTGCGTGCTGACTTCGCGCTCGCCCGCTGAGAGCAGACGCTCCTCGATGTCGGCGACGGCGGCGTCCACTGCCTCGATGCTGATGGGCCGCTTCCGTAGCGCGAGTTCCAGGCTGGCCCGCAGTTTGGCGCGGCTGTATTCGGTGCGCAGGCCGTTTTTTTTGGCCACTTGCGGCAACTGGATTTCGGCCCGCTCGTAGGTGGTAAAGCGTTTGTCGCAGGCGTTGCATTTGCGGCGACGGCGCACGACGTCGCCGTCGTCGTTGATCCGGGTGTCGGCCACCGCCGTGTCTTCAGCGCCGCAGAAGGGGCATTTCATGGTCGGGCGTCAGGGGCCGTAGACGGGGAATTGACGGCACAGCGCCGCGACTTTTTCGCGCACCGTGGCGGCTACCGCTTCGTCATTGGGGGCGTCGAGCACATCGGCGATCAAATGGGCGACTTCTTCCGCTTCGAGTTCGCGGAAGCCGCGCGTGGTCATCGCCGGTGAGCCGATGCGGATGCCGGAGGTGACAAACGGTTTTTGCGGGTCGTTGGGAATGCCGTTTTTGTTGACCGTGATGTGGGCGCGACCGAGCGCCGCTTCGGCGTCCTTGCCGGTGAGGTTTTTGGGCCGCAGATCGACCAGAAAAACGTGGCTCTCGGTGCGCCCGGAGACAATCCGCAAGCCGCGCTCTTCGCCCAGCACGCGGGCCATGACGCCCGCGTTCATCATCACTTGCTCCTGATAACGCTTGAAGTCGGGCGAGGCGGCTTCCTTGAAGGCGACGGCCTTGGCGGCGATGACGTGCATCAGCGGGCCGCCCTGCAAGCCGGGGAAGATGGCGGAATTGATGGCTTTTTCGTGTTCCGCCTTCATCAGCACGACGCCGCCGCGCGGGCCGCGCAGCGTTTTGTGCGTGGTCGTGGTGACGACATCGGCGTGCGGCACCGGGTTGGGGTAAAAACCGGCGGCGATCAGCCCGGCGTAGTGCGCCATGTCGACCCAGAAAATGGCGCCGACGGCCTTGGCGACTTTGGCGAAACGCTCAAAGTCGATGCGCAGCGCATAGGCCGAAGCCCCGGCGACGATGATTTTCGGCTGATGCTGGCGGGCCAGGGCCTCCATCCTGTCGTAGTCGATTTCTTCTTTTTCGTTGAGGCCGTAGGAAACGACATTGAACCACTTGCCCGACATATTGAGCGCCATGCCGTGCGTCAAATGGCCGCCTTCGGCAAGGCTCATGCCCATGATCGTGTCGCCCGGTTTGGCAAAAGCCATCAACACCGCCTGATTGGCCTGCGAGCCGGAATTGGCCTGAACGTTGGCGGCTTCTGCCCCGAACAGCGCCTTGACGCGGTCAATCGCCAGTTGCTCGGCAAGATCGACATAATCGCAGCCGCCGTAATAACGCTTGCCCGGATAGCCCTCGGCGTATTTGTTGGTCAGTTGCGAGCCTTGCGCTTCCATGACGGCGCGGCTGACGTAGTTTTCCGAGGCGATCAGTTCGATATGCTCTTCCTGCCGCTGGTTTTCGGCCTCGATGGCCTGCCACAAATCAGGATCAACTTTTGCCAGGGTGTCTTTTGCGGAGAACATGGGAGTAAAGCCTCTCAAACCATTGAAAAAGGGGGCGGATTCTATCACGAAGGCAGTTCGTCAAGGACGCCGGGGGCGAGATGACTGGTGTCGCCCCAAACCTCAATGGCCCACGCGCCATCACGGCAGACGAGCCAGTTGAAACCGGTATTGGGAATGAGAAAATCACGCGGCGTTTCCAGCGGATTGCCGCGAATCAAGCGATTGACGATGTCGATCACCCCGCCATGCGTCACGGCAATGATCCGCCCCCCCGGATGGCGCTCGACCAGACGTTGCATCACGCCGCTGACACGGGCCAGCAACATCTTCAAGCTCTCGCCGTTGCCGAGCGCGTAATCCGGGTCGCGGGCGACGAGGGCGGCGTGACCGGCGGGGTCTTTCAATTTCGCCTCGTCATGGGTCAGCCCCTCGAACACACCGTAGCGCCGTTCGCGCAGCGCCGCTTCGGCTTGCGGCGGCAAGCCGGTGGCCCGGCCAATCGCCTCCGCCGTCTGCCAGGCGCGACCCAAATCACTGCTGTAGAGCGCCTCCATATCAGCCTTTGCCAGCCAGCGGCCCGCGGCTTCCGCCTGCTTGACGCCATTGGCGTTCAAGGCAATGTCGATCTGGCCCTGAATCCGCTTTTCAATATTCCATCCAGTCTCGCCGTGGCGCACCAGGCAGAGGCAGGTTACCGACATAAACGATCTCCGGTCACAAGGTTTGGGCAAAAACCAAATTTTCGCATTTTTTTGCCAGCCGACCGGCTTGGCGGCACAATGACGGCGTCATTACCAACCTTGAGGATACGAAATGGACATCGGAATCAACAAACAAGACCGCAAGCAAATCGCCGAAGGACTGTCGCGCCTCCTCGCCGACTCCTTCACGCTCTACCTGAAAACGCACAACTTCCACTGGAACGTCACCGGCCCGATGTTCAACACGCTCCACGTCATGTTCATGGGGCAATACACCGAGTTGTGGAACGCCCTCGACGAGATCGCCGAACGCATCCGCGCCTTGGGCTTTCCCGCCCCCGGCACTTACCGGGAATTCGCCAAGCTCACCGTCATCGAAGAAAGCAAGGGCGTCCCCAGCGCCGACGAGATGATTAAACAACTCGTCGCCGGGCAAGAAGCCGTCGTCCGCACCGCCCGCAGCCTCTTTCCGACCATCGAAAAAGCCGCCGACGAACCGACCGCCGATCTCCTGACCCAGCGTATGCAGATTCACGAAAAAAACGCCTGGATGCTGCGCAGTCTGCTTGAAGGCTGAAATTCGGGTATCAGTCGGGGTTGCGCGCCAGTCCACTCATGTCTCCTGCCCTTTGTGGCGAAGCTTGGGGGGTACGCCAAGGGCCATAAGCGGTGCTGCAACGGCTTGATGTCATGCCGCCGGGAATGCCGACGCCATGTGAAGCTATGATGGCAGCGCCAACATCGGTTTTGATGCCAGACAACCTGAAAGGACAGCCCATGAACAACCCGCCCTCGCCCGCCGTGCGTCCGTCGCTGACGCAACTGACACATGTCATCTATGCCCTGCACGCTTCGGCGGTGGTGGTTGGCGTCATTTCGTCGGCGACAACGGTGGTGGGCGGTTTTATCTTTGGCTTGCCGTCGCTGCTTGCCGTTTTTCTCAACTACCTCAAACGCGACGATGTCGCCGGAACCTGGCTGGAAAGCCATTTTCGCTGGCAAATCCGCACTTTCTGGTTCACCTTTTTGTGGCTGGCGATTGGCGCTTTGCTGTGCCTCACCATCGTCCTTATCCCCGTCGTGGCCTGGATTCTCATCCCGCTGCTCGGCCTGTGGGTCGGCTACCGCGTCGTTCGCGGCTGGCTGGCGCTGTCTGATGGACGAGCCATCGAATTTTGACGCCAGCGGCGCAATATCGGCAGCGACAGCGCGTAGCTGTGGCGCATTTGCGCTTCGCTGTAGCGATGTTCCGCGCCGACCGGGCAGGCATTGCGGGCCAAACAAGCCTCGGCGCAGGGGGAAGCGGGGCGCAGCCGCTCGTCGGCGCAGCGGTCGAGCAGAAATGGATCGCCCGCCGCCTGCGCCGGACAGGCGGCGAGGCACGCTTTGTCATGGCACGCAAGACAGGGGCTGGCGCGCTCGACAACCGGCGTCGGCGGCCAATCGGCGGCGCACAAAATGACGGCGCGATAGGCGTGCCAACTGCCCCATTCGGCATCAACGCCAACCATGAAGGGCGAGGCATGATGCCACCCGGCCAATTGCCCGAGCACCAGCAGATCAACCCGGAAATTGCCCGGATAAAGCAGGCGGTAAGGCAAACCGGCCAGCGGCTCGGTAAAAATGCGGGCAATGGTCTGGCGGCAGTAATCGTCAATCGGATGCTCGCCGCCAATGCCCGCTTGCTGCACAACCTCCCACAAGCGCCGCCCGCCGTGGCCGAGCAGGATCAGGCGGTTTTCTTCCAGCAAGGTTGGCAAGCCCGCCCGCAAATCCGGCGGTAAATCAGCGAGCGCGAAGATGTGCTGGCGGTTGAGACCGGCTTCGGTCAAACGTTCGGCGGGGAAAATCATGTTTTTCATCTGTTGTCAGCAACTTGGCTCCGCTTATTGGCATCGGGTTAATCAAATGCTCCCTGCCGGGCCAAGGCTTGATGAAGGGCCGCAGAAAGTTGCGGGGTAATTTCTGCCACACCAGCCCGACTCAAATGATTATTGTCGCTATACAAAGCCTGGCCATTTTTTACGATATAACAGCCATTGCTATTGCACATGCCTTTGAAGGGATCAACAACGATGATGTTATCAGCTTGACTGGCGATTTCGACGAGGCGCTTGTTGATTTCG
>JAITWU010000188.1 GCA_031285115.1 Azonexus sp.
CGCTACGCGGGCGGTCCCCCTCCCCATTGCTACGCAGCAGGGAGGATCGGCCCGGTCAGCCTCGCCAACTCCGCCGCCATCCTGCGTTACCCGCAAACACATGGCGACTGGGTGCGGCCCGGCATCATGCTTTACGGCGCTTCACCCTTTGCCGATGAAAGCGCCGCCGCGCTCGGTCTGCATCCGGCGATGACGCTGGAGAGCCGCATCATCGCCGTGCAAGAAATCGCCGCCGGGGAGCGGGTCGGTTATGGCGGCGTCTTTACCGCGCCACGGCGGATGCGCATCGGCATCGTCGCCTGCGGCTATGCCGACGGCTACCCGCGCCACGCGCCGAATGGCGCGCCGCTTTCCGTCGCCGGGCAGCGCACTGGCCTCGTCGGTCGCGTGTCGATGGATATGCTGGCTTGCGATCTCACCCACATTCCCGCTGCCGCGCCCGGTTCGCCGGTGACGCTCTGGGGCGCGGGCGAGGGCGGCGTCGTGCCGGTCGATGAAGTGGCGGCGGCGGCGGGCACCATCGCCTACGAACTCTTTTGCGCCATCGCGCCGCGCGTGCCGGTCATCGTCGGGGAAAGCTGATGGCGAAACAGAAGTCGATCTACAGTTGCAGCGAGTGCGGCGCCGCCAGCCCCAAGTGGCAGGGCCAATGCCCCGGCTGCGGCCAGTGGAATACGCTCGTCGAGGCGGTTGCCGAAAAACCTTCCGCCCACCGCTTCGCCGCGCTCGCGCCGGGGACGAAATTACAAGCCCTCGCTGACATCGAAGCGCGGGAATTCGAGCGGCTTGCCACCGGCGTCGGCGAATTCGACCGGGCGCTCGGCGGCGGCCTCGTCGCGGGCGGCGTCGTACTCATCGGCGGCGACCCCGGCATCGGCAAAAGCACCTTGCTCTTGCAGGCGCTGGCGAAGTTGTCGGCGGTGCATAAAGTGCTCTATGTGAGCGGTGAAGAATCCGGCCAGCAGGTGGCGCTGCGCGCCCGCCGTCTCGGGCTGGCGACGCAGAAATTGCCGTTGCTCGCCGAAATCAATCTCGAACGCATCCTCGCCGTCTTGCAGGCCGAACGGCCGGAAGTCGCCGTCATCGACTCGATCCAGACCCTGTGGTCGGATGAACTTTCCAGCGCCCCCGGCTCGGTCGCCCAAGTGCGCGAATGCGCGGCGCAACTCACCCGGCTGGCCAAGGAAACCGGGGTGACCATCATCCTCGTCGGCCATGTGACCAAGGAAGGGGCGCTGGCCGGGCCGCGTGTGCTCGAACACATGGTCGACACCGTGCTTTATTTTGAAGGCGACGCTCATTCGAGCTTTCGCCTCGTCCGGGCGGTGAAAAACCGCTTCGGCGCGGTCAATGAACTCGGCGTTTTCGCCATGACCGAAACCGGCTTGAAAGGCGTCAGCAACCCTTCCGCCCTGTTTTTGTCGCAGCACGGGCAGGAAGTCCCCGGCTCCTGCGTGATGGTGACGCAGGAAGGCACGCGCCCGCTGCTGGTGGAAATTCAGGCGTTGGTCGATAGCGCCCACGGCAACCCGCGCCGCCTCACGGTCGGGCTGGAGGCCCAGCGTCTCGCCATGCTGCTTGCCGTGCTGCACCGCCATGCCGGGATTGCCTGCTTCGATCAGGACGTTTTTGTAAACGCCGTCGGCGGCGTCAAAATCGCCGAACCGGCGGCGGATCTGGCGGTGCTGGTGGCGATTGCCTCGTCGCTCAAAAACCGGGCGCTGCCCGCCAAACTGGTGGTCTTTGGCGAAATCGGCCTGGCGGGCGAAATCCGCCCCGCCCCGCGCGGTCAGGAGCGCCTGCGCGAAGCCGCCAAACTGGGCTTTACCGAGGCGCTGATTCCTGAGGCCAACAAACCGAAACAGGCCATCCCCGGCATGACCGTGATCGCCGTGCGGCGGGTGGAAGAAGCCATCGCCCGGCTGCGGGAGTTGGCTTAGGCTGGCCCGGAGGCGAACTGATCCATGTTCAACCTGCTCCGCTATTTCTCGACCATCAGTTTCATCCTGATCGTGCTTGCCGCTGGCGTCTTCGGCCCGCTCTACCGGCAACTGGCCGAGAAGCAGATCAGCCATATGGCCGAAAGACGCAATGTGGAAACAGCCGAGCAGCTCGAACGGCTGCTGTCGCCGCCGCTCAGACAGTTGCTGCTGGCCGCGCCCGGCGGCGATGACGGGGCGGCGCAGCGCCAGTCGGCCCGGCTGACCGCCTTCGGCCAGCAACTGAGCGCCCTGATGGCGAATACCACGGTCGTCGAAGCGCGTTTTTACAACCGGCTTGGCGTCGTCGTCTTTGCCAGCGCCCCGACGCCGACCGGCGAGCGCCTGAACAGCGCCGGTTTTCGCGCCGCGCTGGCGGGCGGCGTCAGCAGCGAACTGAAGCGGCAGACGCTGCCTGCGACCGATGGCAGACCGGTCGAGCGGCAGGTGCTGGTCAGCCTGTTCCCGCTGCCGGGCCGGGATGGCGAAGTCGAAGGCGTGTTCGAGCTGTACCAGGATGTGACGCCCCTCATGGTCGAGCTGGAGCGCAGCCAGCGCTGGGTGGCGGTCAGCGTCTTTACCGTTTTCGCCCTGCTGTTCTTTTTGCAGTATCTGCTCGTGCGGCGCGCCCAGCGCATCCTGAACGAGCAGGAGCGACGCCTGAAAGCGGCGCGCGACACGCTGGAGCAGGAGATCGAGGCGCGCACCGGGGAACTCAGGGAAACCAATCTGAAATTGCAGGACGAGATCGCCGAACGCCGCGAGGCGGAAAGCAAACTCAATTACCTCGCCTACCACGATCCCCTGACCGGCCTTGCCAACCGCCGTTCCTTCGTCGAATCCCTCGATGTTTACCTGCGCGGCATGGGCGACGGCGGGCGGCAACTGGCGGTGCTCTTCATTGATCTCGACCAGTTCAAGCAGGTCAATGACGCCTTCGGCCACAGCGTTGGCGATGAACTGCTGATCACCGTCGCCGCCCGCCTGAGCGAGGTGTTGCGCGCCGCCGACATGCTCTCCCGAATCGGCGGCGACGAATTCATCTGCCTCATCGGCCATGTCCGCAGCGAGGACGAGGCGATTTTGGTCGCCGGGCAGATCGTCGATGCTTTCAACCAGCCTTTCCGCTTTGACGGCTACGATTTTTCCCTGACCGCTTCGGTCGGCATTTGTCTCGCGCCGCGCGACGGCTCCGGCGTCGTCGAACTGATGCGCAACGCCGATACGGCGATGTATCAGGCCAAGGCGCTCGGTCGCGGGCAGTTTTCCTGCTACCGGCCAGAAATGACGCGCCGGGCGCAGGAGCGCAGCCATGTCGAAAACCTGCTGCGGCGGGCGCTGGAAAACGATGAACTCGCCATCTGCCTGCAAGCCCAGGTCGATGCTGGCAGTGGCCGCCTGACCGGGGCCGAGGCGCTGCTGCGCTGGCATAGTCCGGAACTCGGGCTGGTGCTGCCGAACCGCTTTATTCCGCTGGCCGAGGAATCGGGCATCATCATCGCCATCGGCGCCTGGGTTCTGCGCCAAACCTGCCGCCTCGCGCAAGACTGGGCGGCGGACGGCTTCACGCTGCCGATGGTGTCGGTCAATGTTTCGGCCCGCCAGCTCGAAGACCCGGAATTCGACGACATGCTGCGCGGCATTCTCGCCGAAACGGGCATGAACCCGGCGCGGCTCAAGCTCGAACTGACCGAATCCGTCCTCATGGGCGTCGGCGAAGCCAGCGCCCATCTCGATCACCTGCGGCAAATCGGCGTCAGTCTGGCGCTCGACGATTTCGGCATCGGCTATTCGTCGCTCAGTTATCTCAAACAATTGCCGGTGCAGCAGCTCAAGATCGACCGCTCCTTCGTCACCGGCATCGGGCGCAACAAGGGCGACGAAGCGATTATTCGCAGCGTCATCGAACTGGCCGGTCACCTCGGTTTCGGCATTGTCGCCGAAGGCGTCGAGACGCCTGAACAAGCCGCTTTTCTCACCGCCCTCGGCTGTCAGCAACTGCAAGGCAACCTGCACGGAGCGGCGGCCACGCCCGCCGAGTTTCGCCGCCAGTGGGATAAACGCCCGGATGTACGCCCGGACAAGCGCCCGGACAAGCGCCCATGATCGCCCTCTCCTGGCGTCTGCTGGGCCGCGAGTTGCGCTCCGGCGAATTGCGCCTCCTCTGCGCCGCGCTGTGCGTGGCCGTGGCGGCGGTGACGGCGGTCGGGTTTTTTGCCGACCGCATCCAGCGAGCGCTCAAAAATGAGGCGCAGCAGTTGATGGGCGGCGATCTGGTCTTGACCGCCGACCACCCGCTGCCGGAAAGCTACCGCCAGGAAGCGGCGCGGCGGCGGGCGGCGCTGGCCGAAACGCTGGTTTTCCCAAGCATGGTCAGCTTTGGCGGGCGGGCGCAGTTGGCCGACATCACGGCAGTCAGCGCCGCCTACCCGCTGCGCGGGCGGCTGTCGGTGGCGCAGCGGCTGGGCGAAAGCGGCGGGCCGGTCGCTGGCGGGCCGCCGCCGGGGACGGTCTGGCTCGATGAGCGGCTGGCGACGGCGCTCGCGGCAATGCCCGGCGATGTCGTCGCGGTCGGGCGGGCCAACTTGCGGGTGGCGGCGATTCTGACTCTGGAGCCGGATCGCGGCATCAATTTTTTCAGCCTCGCGCCGCGCCTCATGATGTCGATCGACGACGTGGCGGCGAGCGGCCTCGTGCAGGAAGGCTCGCGCCTGCGCTACCGGCTGCTGCTGGCGGCCAATGACAAAGAGGCGGGCGGCATCGACGGCCTGCGCGACTGGCTGAAGCCGCGTCTGGCGCGCGGCGAGCGGCTGGAAGACGCAAGCAACGCCCGCCCCGAAATCCGCAGCGCCCTTGAGCGGGCCGAGCGTTTTCTCGGTCTCGCCACGCTGCTCACGGTCATTCTCGCCGCCGTTGCCGTGGCGCTCGCGGCGCGGCGCTACCTGCAACGCCACCTCGATGCCTGCGCCGTGATGCGCTGCTTCGGCATGACGCAAAACCGCCTCCTCCGTCTGCATGGGCTGATGTTTTTCTGGCTGGCGCTGGCGGCGGCGCTGGCCGGTTGCGGCGGCGGTTACGCCGCGCATTTTCTCCTTGTGAATGGCCTCAGCGGCTCCAGCGGCCTCTTTGCCGCGCACCTGCCGCCGCCCGGCTGGCGCGCTCCCGGCTACGGCGCGGCGGTCGCCGTCGTGCTGCTCTTCGGCTTTGCCCTGCCGCCCCTCCTGCAACTCGCCAAAGCGCCGCCCCTGCGGGTATTGCGCCGCGAACTGGGCGCGCCGCAGCCGTCGCTGTTCGGTGGTTATGCGCTCGGCTGCCTGTCGCTCGGCGGCTTGATCGTCGTTGTCGCGGGCGATGTTCGCCTCGGCGCTTTCGCCTTGGGCGGCTTTGCCGGGGCGTTTATCGCTTTCTGGCTGCTCGCCCGTTTGCTGCTTACCGCCATCGCCCGCCTGCGTGGCATTGGCGGCGCTGGTGGCGTCGGCTGGCGGCAGGGACTGGCGAACCTCGCCCGCCATGCTTCTTCCGCCACTTTGCAGATCGTCGCGCTGGCCGTCGGCATCATGGCCATGCTGCTGCTGACCGTGACGCGCAGCCAGTTGCTCGACGCCTGGACCGGCTCGCTGGCGGCGGAAGCGCCCAACCGCTTCATCATCAACATCCAGCCGGAACAGCGCGACGAAGTGGCGCAAATGCTCGCCGCCGCCGGGGTCGAAGCCGAACTCTCGCCGATGATTCGCGCTCGCCTGCTGCGCATCGGCGGGCGACCCGTCTCGGCGGCCAGCTACCCGGAGGACGAACGGGCGCAACGCCTGATCGAGCGCGAATTCAATCTCTCATGGCGCGATGCGCTGCCACCCGGCAACCGCCTCACCGCCGGGCAATGGTTTGCCCCGCCGGAAATCGGTCTCAACGCCGAAGGGCAAGGCGTCGCCTCGGTCGAAGAAGGTCTGGCGCGCACCCTCGGCATCGCCATCGGCGACGAACTGACCTTTGCCGTGGCTGGCGTCGAGCGCGTCGTGCGCGTCACCAGTCTGCGCCAACTGGCCTGGGATTCGCTGCGCGTCAATTTCTTCGTCCTCACGCCCGCCGGCGTCATCGACGACCTGCCCGCCAGCTACATCACCAGTTTTCACCTGCCGGATGGCAGCGCCAAACTTGGCCCGGAACTGGTCAGCCGCTTCCCCAACCTGACCATCATCGACATCGCCGCCATCCTCGTGCAACTGCGCGCCGTCATCGAACAAGTGGCCGGGGCCGTCCGCTTCATCTTCCTGTTTACCCTGCTGGCGGGCGGCATCGTGCTCTACTCGGCGCTGCTGTCGATGCTCGACGAGCGCCGCTACGCGCTCGCCGTCATGCGCGCCCTCGGCGCCCGCCGTCAGCAACTGGCGGCGGCGCTCCTCAGCGAACTCGCCGCCGTCGGCGCCGCCGCCGGTTTTTTGGCGGCGGCGGGCGCCATGTTGGTCGGCCAGATCATTGCCCATCGAGTCTTTCAACTCGACCTCACGCCACCCCTCTGGCTACCGCCACTAGCCGCCGCCAGCGGCGCGGCGGCGACAGTCGCCACCGGCTGGTGGGCCGTCCGCCGCCTGCTGGCGACACCGCCCCTGCTGTTGCTGCGGAGTGGGGAGTGAGGGTTGGCCGTGGTTTGGGCGCGGCTTCATTCCATTTAATGGAATCAGCCGTCGAAGCGCATGGACAGGTCGAGCGCCTTGACATCCTTGGTCAGCGCGCCGACTGAAATGCGGTCGACGCCGGTCTCGGCAATGGCGCGGATGCTTTCCAGGGTGACGTTGCCGGAAGCCTCCAGCACGGCGCGGCCAGCGTTGCGGCGGGCTGCTTCGCGCAGCATGTCGAGGCTGAAATTGTCGAGGAGGATCATCGTCGCGCCAGCGGCGAGGGCAGCGTCAAGTTCGGCGAGCGATTCGACTTCGATCTGGATGAAGCGGCAGCGTTCGCCAGCTTCTCCGGCGACGCGCCGGGCTGCTTCCAGCGCCGGGACGATGCCGCCAGCGGCGTGAATGTGGTTTTCCTTGATCAGAATCGCATCCCACAGGGCCAGCCGGTGGTTGCCGCCGCCGCCGCAGCGGACGGCGTATTTTTGGGCGATGCGCAGGCCGGGGAGCGTCTTGCGCGTATCGACGACCTCTGCTTGAGTGCCAGCGATGGCGTTGGCGTAAATGCGGGTTTTGCTGGCGACGGCGGATAGCAACTGAAGAAAATTGAGGGCGCTGCGCTCGGCTGAGAGCAAGGCGCGGGCATTGGCTGCGATGCGGCACAGCAACTGATTGGCGGCGATGGCGTCGCCATCGACCGCCAGCCAGTCGATGCTGGCCTCCGGGTCAAGGCGGTGGAGGCAGGCGGCGAACCAGTCGCGGCCGCAGAGGACGCCCGGCTCGCGGGAAATGACGCTGGCCCGAACCCGCTGACCGCCGTCGACCAGGGCGGCGGTGAGGTCGCCCGCGCCGAGATCTTCTTCGAGGGCGGCGGTGACGTTGCGGGTGATTTCGGCGGCGAGCGGGATGGGAAAGTCGATGGTCATGGGGACGCGGCAGAGGCTCAGGGGTAAAAGGCCGATTGTACCGTCGGCGGCGTTTTCAGCGCCCGGCCTCGCGCAGCCATTGATTGAACAGGCGGCGGGCGGCGTCGATGACTTCACCGGCGGTCAGGCCAACCGGCCCGACGCCGCTGGCGACCAGATGGTCAGCCGCCGCCCCGTGCAGGTGGACGCCAGCCAGAAGCGCCGGAACGCCCGGCCAGCCCTGGCCGAGCAGGGCGAGGATCAGGCCGCTCAAAACATCGCCCATGCCAGCGGTAGCCATGCCGGGATTGCCGGTGGTGTTGATCCACCACTGACCATCACAGGCCGCGACCACGGTGCCGCAACCTTTGAGGGCGACATGGCTGCGATAGCGGCTGGCCAGTTCGCGGGCGGCTTCCAGTCGGTTGGCCTGGATTTCGGCGCTGGAGACTTCGAGCAGACGCCCGGCTTCCGCCGGATGCGGGGTCAGAATGGCTGGCGTCCGGCGGCTGGTCAGCGCCTGTTGCAGGCTTTTTTCGCTGGCGACCAGATTGAGGGCGTCGGCGTCGAGCAGGAGTGGCAGGTCGAGGGCGAGAGCGGTTTCCATGAGTTCGGAGGCTTCTACCGAAATCCCCAGACCGGGGCCGCACGCCAGCGCCCCCAGCGGCGCTTGCAGCAGTGTTTGCGGGCGGCGCAGCAGGAGTTCCGGTTGTTGCGGGTCGAAACTGCGCGCCTCGGCGTCGAGCGGCCCGGCATAGACTAATCCAGCGCCGAGTTTGAGCGCGGCGCGGGCGGCCAGAAAAAGGGCGCCGACCATCGTTGGCGCGCCGCCGATGACGCCGACGCTGCCGAAACTGCCTTTATGGGTATTGCGGCGGCGCGGCGCGAGGCAGTCGGCAAAGGCGGCCAGGCTGAGGCGGCGGCCAGCGGGCGGCAGTTCGGCGGGCGGGTCGAGATCGAGCCGGTCGATGCGGATTTGTCCGCAATGATCGGGGCCGTCGGCGGTCAGCAAACCGGGTTTGCCAGCGATGAAAGTCAGCGTGTGGGTGGCGCGGACGGCGCTGCCCTGCACGCTGCCCAACAGCGCGCCGCGTTCGGCGTCGAGACCCGATGGGCAATCGAGCGCCAGTACCGGGCAACGCTCACGCCCGGCGATCTGGTTGATGGCCGCGATCAGCGCCGCATAACGGCCCGTCGGCGGGCGGGCGAGGCCAATGCCGAAGAGGCCGTCGATAATCAGCGACCAGGGGCCTTGCGCCGGAATTTCATCGACCACGCTGCCGCCAGCGGCGGCGAAGTCGCGCCATGCGGCGGCGGCATCGACCGGCAGGCGGCTCGCGTCGCCCGCGAAAACGACGGTGACAGCGAAGAAACGCTGGCGCAGCAGACGGGCGGCGACCAGGGCGTCGCCGCCGTTGTTGCCGGGGCCGACAATGACCAGGATCGAGCCGTTGCCGGTCGCCAGTTCCTCCGCCCATTCCGCCGCCGCCCGCCCGGCGCGTTGCATCAGCCTGTCGCTGGCGTGGCGGCTTTCCAGCGTCCGCAGGGCCGGGGCGAGATACAG
>JAITWU010000199.1 GCA_031285115.1 Azonexus sp.
CGCTACGCGGCGGGGCCAGCGATGAGCTGCGCCAGACCAGCCAGAATCTGCTGCAACACCTGTCGCTCTTGTTCGTGCCAGCCGGAACCGGCGTCATGCTGCATCTGCACCGCATTGCCAATGAATGGCTGGCCTTGCTGCTGTCGATCGTGGTCAGCACCTTTGTCACGCTGACGGTGACGGCGCTGGCGATGCGCTGGCTCCAGCGGCGGTCGGCAGGGGATGCCGCATGAATCCGCCGCTCAACGAACTGTGGGTTTATCTCGCCGCCTCGCCCCTGCTCGGTCTGACCCTTACCCTGCTCGCCTATCAGGGCGCGCTGTGGCTTTATCACCGTTCCGGGTCGAACCCGCTGGTCAATCCGGTGCTGATAGCGATTGTCATTCTGGTGCTGATTTTGCTGCTGACCTCGACCCGCTACGAGACTTATTTTGCTGGCGCCCAGTTTGTGCATTTTCTGCTCGGCCCGGCCACCGTGGCGCTGGCGATTCCGCTCTACCATCAAATCAGCCGCGTCCGCGCCCTGCTGTTGCCGGTGGTTGCGGGCCTGCTCGCCGGAAGTGTCACCGCCATCGTCTCGGCGGTGCTGATCGCCCGCCTGTTCGGGGCCAGCCAGACGACGCAATTGTCGCTCGCCCCCAAATCGGTGACGACGCCAATCGCCATGGGCATTGCCGAGCACATCGGCGGCATTCCTTCGCTGACGGCGGTGATCGTCATCATCACCGGCATTATCGGCGCAGTGGGCGCTCGCTATCTGTTCGACGCCATGAAATTGCGCGACCCGGCGATTCGCGGCTTTGCCGTCGGCCTTGCCGCGCACGGCATCGGCACCGCCCGCGCCTTTCAGGTCAATGAGCAGAGCGGCGCTTTCGCGGCGCTGGCGATGGGCCTCAACGGCACGCTGACGGCGCTGCTGGCTCCTTTTCTGGTCAACTGGCTGGCGGCGGCGGGTTGAGGCAAAACCGCCCGCTCAAAGCGGGATGATGTCGTCGCCCGGCGTGTCAGACAAAAATCCGCTGTAGTGCGTTTTCTTGCGCACCTCTTTGCGCCGCAACAGCTTTGCCTGAACGGGCGGCGGCAGGTCGGTAAACAGGATCAGGCCCTTGGCGATCAACAGTTCGATGATGTCCTCGATGACGCGCACGAATTCGCGGTCGAGATGGGAGAGTTCGTTCTCCCGCCAGCGTTCGTGGATGAATTGCAGCACCTCCGGGTGATCCGCGAGCAGGCCCTCGGCGGCGTTGTCCCGTGGTTCCGGGTGCAACTCGCAGATTTTTCCGTTGCTGTCTCTGACGACGTAAAACATGCCCATCCCTTTCGTTCAATCGCCCGCCAAGTCTGCATCAGCGCCACAGCCTTGGCAACCGGACAAAGGTCAGGGACGGCGCGGCGGCTTGCCCTTGACGCCTGAATTCGCAGGCCCTTTGGCCGGGGCGGCGATGAGACGAACCGACTGTTTCTGGCCCGGCTGGCGGCTGGCCGTGATCTCCAGGCTCACCGCCCGTTCCGGCGGCGTTCCCTGGTCGAGCCGGGCGCGGACGATGCGGGCGCGTTCCAGGGCAATGCGCTGGTCGATCGTCTCTGTCGCCATGCCGCGCCGCCGCAAGATTTCGCGCATGTCCAAAAGTTCCCGCAGGGCCACCGAAGTGGCGACCGAGCCGCCCGGCGTCCCCCATTTTTCGCGCGGTTCAGAAACGGCGGCGGCAAATTCAGCCGGTTCGGCGAGCCGCCGGGCGAGTTCGAGATTATTGCTGCGCATCGCCCATGCCAGCGCGCCGTCGCCCCAATCGTTTTTTGGCCGACGGTCAGCGCCAAGGTCGATGAGCTTTTGCGCCAGTTCCTGATGACCTTCATAGACAGCCATCATCAAGACGCTCGAACCATTGGTGCTCAGGGCGTTGATGTCGGCCCCTTGAGCAATCAGGTAATCGGCGACGGCGGCATGGCCCGCCAGCGCCGCGTAATGCAGCGGCGACCATTGGCGGGCCGGGGAATTGACGCGCGCGCTGCGCTCGATGAGCCAACGCGCCGCCGCCAGTTGGCCGCGCCAGGCGGCGAGCGTCAGCGCCGTTTCGCCGTGGGCGTTGGTCTGGTTGATGTCAGCGCCGCGTGAAATAAACAGGCGCATCAGGTCGATATTGCCTTCCCAGGCGCCAATCAACAGCCCGGAGCCGATCCGGCTGCCGGAAAAATCCGGCGGCAGCCCGGCATCGAGCCAGCTTTCGGCGCGCTGCAAATCACCGAGTTCCAGAGCATTGGCGAAAACCACCGGGTCGGGCAGTTCTGTCTCAGCCAGGGCAAGCGTTGGAACAAGGAGCGCCGGGGCGATTATCATGGCGGCCAGCCTGCCGCCTGCCGACAGTTTTATCTTTGCCTTCATCGAGCCTCCATTCTTGAAACCGGCCCGCATTTTCTCATGACCCGGAGCCATTACCGGCTGGCGCTGGCCTTGCTGTGCTCCCTGCTGGCCCATCTCGCGCCAGCCCTGCCCGACCTGTCGCCAGCCCCGCGCCCGGTTTCCCGGCCACCGCCGTTGCTGGCGACGTTGCAGACGACGTTGCAGACGCCGCCTGCGCCAGCGCCGGAAACGGTGGCGCTGGAATTACCCGAACCCGCCGCCAGCGCCCCCGCGCCCCAGCGACAACGGACAAAACCGCAAAAGACAAAGCCGCCCCCGCCCCAAGCCGCCGACGCCGGTTGGCAGGGCGCAATCCGCCGCCAGTTCGCCGAGCAGCAACAGCGCGGCGAGTTTTATCCGCCCGAAGCCATCGCCCTCGGTTTGCAGGGTGATGTTCTCGTCCTTCTGCTGCTGGCCCCCGACGGCAGCGTCAGCGCGGCGCGGGTCGAGCAAAGCAGCGGCCAGCGCTTGCTCGACGATGCGGCCTTGCGCGCCGTCCGCGCGCTGCGCTCGCTGCCAGCCGACGCGCCGAGGGAAACCTTGTTGCCGGTGCGCTTTCGTCTCCGCTGAGGTTTTTTCAAGCTCTCCCGGGCCAAATGGCGACAATGCGATTGACCGGTTCAAGGCTTGAGCCGACCACGGTCAGCCGCTCTAGAGCGGTTTTTGTTTAGTCATGCACAGCACAAACGGTTCCTGCTCCCTGCCGTGAGCACGAACCGGGTACAACCCGCCCCCCCTTTACGTTTTAACCCGGGGACATTGTTTACATCTCATTGCTCGTGCCAGCGGTTCGCTGGTGCGATCTTGCCGGTTCTTTCCTCCAATACCCCCACGGGGTGGAACCGATAGTACAGCGTCCACATCCCATCCCCACACGCCTCAAGCCCGATCGGCTCACCG
>JAITWU010000230.1 GCA_031285115.1 Azonexus sp.
ACCGCCACCTCATGCGCCAGATAGTCGACGACAGCGAAATTGTGGGTGATGAACAGATAGGCGATGCCCAGTTCGTCCTGCAAGGTCTTGAGCAGATTGAGAATCTGCGCCTGCACCGAGAGATCGAGGGCGGAGGTCGGCTCGTCGCAAATGAGCAACTGCGGCTGCACAGCGAGCGCCCGGGCAATGGCGATGCGCTGGCGCTGGCCGCCGGAAAATTCATGCGGGAAGCGTTCCGCCGCCTCGACCGGCAGGCCGACCTGAGAGAGCAAGGCGGCAATGGCTTGATGGCGGTCGGCTGCGGCAATGTCGTGGCGCAGCGCGACCATGCCTTCGCCGATAATTTCACCCACGCGCTGACGCGGGTCGAGCGAAGCAAAGGGGTCCTGAAAAACCATCTGCATTTCTTTTCTTGCCGCCCGCAGCCGCTCGCCGGAAAGGCCGACCAGTTCGCGGCCAGCCAGCAGCACGCGCCCGGCGCTCGGGCGCACCAGTTGCAACAAGCCCTTGCCAACCGTCGTCTTGCCGCAACCCGATTCCCCGACCAGCGCCAGCGTCCGCCCCGGCAGGATGGCAAGCGAAACGCCATCAACCGCCCGCACCTGCCCGACCGGGCGCTGCAAAATGCCCTTGCGAATGGGAAAATGGACTTTGAGATCGGTGATTTCGAGGAGCGGGGTGTTCCTCCCCTCTCCCGCTGGCGGGAGAGGGGCCGGGGGTGAGGGCGTGTGCTCTTCCTGCTGCCCCTGGCCTACTTCCACCCTCTCCCCCAACCCCTCTCCCATCGAGGGAGAGGGGAGTGTTGCGCCAGCCCCCCCCAGCCAATGACACCGCACCTCATGCCCCTCGGCCACTTTCCGCCATTCCGGCGATTGTTCCCGGCAAACCGCCATCGCTTGCGAACAACGCTCGGCGAAGCGACAACCCGGCGGCATGGCGGCGAGTGAGGGCACCTGGCCGGGGAGGGTGGCAAGTTGTCCGCCGCGCCGTGAAACTTCCGGCAGGGCGGCAAACAGGGCTTGCGTGTAGGGGTGGCGCGGCGTGGCAAAAAAGGCCTGGCGTTCGGCCACTTCGACCAGTTCCCCGGCGTACATGACGCCGACGCGATGCGCCATGCGGGCGACTACGCCGAGATCGTGCGTGATGAGCAAAATGCCCATGCCGCGCGCCGCCTGCAAAGCGGTGAGGAGGTCGAGAATCTGCGCCTGCACGGTGACATCGAGCGCCGTCGTCGGCTCGTCGGCAATCAGGAGTTGCGGCTCGCCAGCCAGCGCGATGGCGATCATCACCCGCTGCTTCATGCCGCCGGAAAGCTGAAACGGGTATTCGCCCAGACGCCGCTCCGGGTCAGCGATGCCGACCTGACGCAGGAGTTCCAGCATCCGCTCGCGGGCCGCGTCGCCGGTCAAATGGTGGTGCCGTTCGAGCGTCTCGCCAATCTGGCGACCCACGGTCAGCACCGGATTGAGGCTGGTCGCCGGTTCCTGAAAAATCATCGCCAGCCGCCCGCCGCGCCAGCCGCGCATGGCCGTTTCCGGCAGGCTCAGGAGCGATTCACCGGCAAAATCGACAGAGCCGCCCAAGACCCGCCCGGCGGCGGGCAACAGCCGCAAAATCCCCTGCGCCGTCACCGATTTGCCGCAACCGGATTCGCCCAACAAGGCAAAGGTTTCGCCGCGGGCGATGGCAAACGAAATGCCATCGACGGCGGTCAGCGTGCTTTTGCCCGCGCGAAAGCCGATTCGCAGGTCGGCGACGGTGAGCAAGGTTTTATCGGTTGCCAAGGTCATCACGCTTTATGGCGACTTTCTTGGGCCAGATTCAGGGAGTTTGACGCAACTGAGCGCGCCAACGGAGTTACCCTCATACTGAAGATAACCGGCGCCGATCTTGTAGCCCACATCTTTCGGCTGCATGACATAGCACACGACGCCAACATCGGTGTCCACGAACTTGTAAATGTAGCTATCCCGGCCTACTCCGGCGTAAGGGCCTGACCAGTGCTGAAACTGTTTTCTTTCATCCGGCGTTGTTTCGGCGAGTGCCAGCGAGGCCATGCCACAGCACAACAAGGCAAGAATGGAACGGGGCATTTTCTTCATGGCGATCTCCTTTGGTGACTGGTTTGAGATTGTTGTAACGACACGATCACGACAGCCTTGGATCAAACCCGTCGCGCACTGCGTCGGCAAACAGGTTGGCGGCCAGCACCAGGGTAAACATCGCGACAAAGGCGGCGGCCAGCGACCACCAGACGACCGGGTCGCGGGAGAGTTCCATGCGGGCGTTGTTGATCATGGTGCCAAAGCTGGTCATGGTTGGATCGACGCCGATGCCGATGTAGGAGAGTACGGCCTCGGCCAGGACGAGGCCGGAGAAATCCATGACCAGCGAAATGATGATGATGTGCATGAGGTTGGGCAGGATGTGGCGCAGGATGATGCGCGTCGATGAAGCGCCAAACGCCTGTGCCGCCTGGATGTATTCCAGTTCGCGCAGTTTCAGCGTCTCGCCGCGCAAGAGGCGGCACAGCCCGGTCCAGCCGGTGACGCCGAGAATGAAGCAGAGCGAGAGGAGCCGCAGGTCGGCC
Organism: Azonexus sp.; assembly: GCA_031285115.1. Taxonomy (GTDB): domain Bacteria; phylum Pseudomonadota; class Gammaproteobacteria; order Burkholderiales; family Rhodocyclaceae; genus Azonexus. The sequence goes on from JAITWU010000230.1 coordinate 2,591, forward strand.
CGTTCGGCGGCGGTGGCGAACCATTGCGGATGGGTGTCGATGAGCACCTGGATCATGAGCACGGCGGCGGCGATGAGCAGCACGCCGGGGATCGAGTTGAGGACGGTGTAGAGGTACTGGATCAGGTCATCGACCCAGCCGCGAAAATAGCCGGCGACGATGCCGAGCAGCACGGCCAGCGGCAGCGTGACGAGCGTGGTGACGAGGCCGATGATGAGCGCGACGCGCACGCTTTTGAGCGTCTGGTACAAGACATCCTGCCCAACCTTGTCGGTGCCGAAGACGAGATACTGGCCAGAGAGGGCGAATAAGGGTACGACGACGAGCAGCAGGATGAGGAGGGTGAGCAGCACGGCGTTCCAGGCAAAGGCGGTTTCGCCGCGCCAGATGAGGGACCAGCCGCTGTCCGTCATAGCCCCTCCCCCTTGATGGGGGAGGGGTTGGGGAGAGGGTGAGAGAGCGCCGTCAGTCCGCCCCCCTCTCCCCAACCCCACTCCCGCGAGGGGAGAGGGGCTGTTTGGCGTCATCTCCCGTTCCGCCCTCGCCGCTACCGCTTTTGCCACCACTCCCGCCAGCGCCAGCCAGACGAGCCAGGCGAGGATGCCGTAGCGCAGCGCCGTCAATCCGGCGTCGGCTGCGACGGCGGTTTCGTTTTCGCCGAGATGCCGCCCGCCGTGCCGCAATCGTGGAAATTCCCGCACCGTGCCGATTCCCGGCGCTTCCAGCGTTTCCTTGGCGTAGAGCCGGGTGGCGAAGGGCGCTGAATAGGTTTTTTCGTTGTCCGTGCGCAGTGGTCCGGCCAGCGCGTCGAGCAGGGACAACACTTCGATGGCGTACTGCTTCTTCGCCCCCGGCTCGCCGGGCAATGCCGCTCGGTAGTGCAGGGAATCGAGCAGGCCAACGACAATGAAAACCAGCAACACGGTGGCTGCCGCCATGCCGCTGCGATTGGCCCCGATGCGCCGCCAGGCCGAGCGGAGCGGCGGATTGCGGGCGATCAGCGCGGCTAGACCGAGGCCCGCCGCCAGCAACAGCCAGACCAGCGCATCCGACCAGAGGATGACGATCTGAAAATCCATCATCCGAAACGAATCCGCGGATCAACGAGGGTGTAGGAAATATCGGTCAGAATCAGCCCGGCGATGTAGAGCGCCGAGCCGATGAAGACCATCGAGCGGACGACGGCGAAATCCTGGGCGTTGATCGCGTCGATGGTGTAACTGCCGAGACCGGGGATGCCAAAAAAGGATTCGGTCAACAGCGACCCCATGAACAGCGCCGGGATGACGACGACGACGCCGGTCAGAATCGGAATCAGCGCGTTCCTCAAAATGTGGCGGAAGAACACCACGGTTTCCGGCAGACCCTTGGCGCGGGCGGTGCGCACGTAATCCTTGCCGACTTCCTCCAGAAAAATGGTGCGATACCAGCGCGCCGACGCGCCAAGGCCGCCGATGACGCCAATCACCACCGGCAAAATCAAAAAGCGCCAGGCGTCCAGCCCATCGCCAAAGCCGGAAATGGGAACCAGCCGCCACATTTTGCCGACCAGATACTGGCCGCCGATGATGTAAAACATCACCGAAATTGACATCGCCGCCACGCACAGCACGACGCCCCAGACATCGAGCGCCGTCGCCCGGAAAAAGGCCAGCGTCAGCGCCAGCGTCACGGCGGCGAACAGTCCCAGCACAAAGGTCGGCAGCGCAATGGCCAGCGACGGCCCCATGCGCGTCGTGATTTCCCGCGCAATATCGCGGCCATCCTCGGCCCGGCCAAAATCGCCGATGAACATGCGCGCCGATTTCTCAAAAAAAATGGTTTGGGTCAGCGTCGCCGCGCCGCTCGCTGCCGTATTGACGAACAAGGGCTTGTCATAACCGCGCTCGCTCTTCCACAAGTCAATCGCCTCCGGCGTCACCCGCTTGACGCCAAGCTGCATCCGCGCCATGTCATCGGGCGTATTGACGATGAAAAAGAGGGCGAAGGTAATCAGATTGACGCCGAGCAGCACCGGAATGGCGTACAGCAGGCGGCGGACGATGTA
>JAITWU010000233.1 GCA_031285115.1 Azonexus sp.
GTGATGTAGCTGAAGACATTGAAAAAACGAATGTCCTGAGCGAGCCATTGCGCCAGCGCGAGCAACATCAGACATTCTCCTTCGGGGCAGCGGGGGGATCGACGAGAACATCGACAAGAGCATCGGCCACCCGCTCCATCTTCATAAAACGCGAACCTTTGATGAGCACGGTCGTTTCCGGCCCCAGTTCCTTGTCCACGGCGGCGACCAGATCGTCGAGACGGGTGAAATGCCGCCCGCCGTCGCCGAAATTACGCGCCGCCTGACGGCTGGCTTCGCCCAGCGCCAACAAGCGGTCGATGCCCTGACTCTTGGCGTAGCCGCCGATTTCGTCGTGATACTGGCCGCAGGCTTCGCCGATTTCGCCCATGTCGCCAAGGACGAGAATCTTTTTGCCGACGGTGGCGGCGAGCACGTCGATGCCAGCCCGCACCGAATCGGGATTGGCGTTGTAGGTGTCGTCGAGAATCTCCGCGCCCTTTTTGCCAGCGCGGCGCTGCAAGCGGCCTTTGACGCCAGCAAAAGATTTCAGCCCGGCAATCACGGCGGCGAGCGGCACGCCCGTAGCCAGACAGGCGGCGGCGGCGGCGACTGCGTTGCGGGCATTGTGGCGGCCCGCGACGGCGAGGCAGAGCGTCGCCCGGCCTTCGGCGGCGGCCAGGGTCAGTTCGGTTTCGAGGCCATGCTGGCGGACGTAACCGCGCACATCGGCTTCATGGTCGATGGCAAAGCTGCGCACCCGGCGCGGCGCGGCCATGCTGCGCCAGCCAGCGGCGTAAGCGTCGTCGGCATTGATGACGGCGACGCCATCGTCCGTCAGGCCGGTAAAAATGCTGCCTTTCTCGCGGGCCACCTGATCGAGATCGCCCATGCCTTCGAGATGGGCGCGCTGGGCGTTGGTCACCAGCGCCACGGTCGGCGCGCCAAGTTTCGCCAGATAAGCGATTTCGCCGGGGTGATTCATGCCCATTTCGATCACGGCGGCGCGATGGCTGGCGTTCAGCCCAAGCAGGGTCAGCGGCAGGCCGATGTCGTTGTTGAGATTGCCGCGCGTCGCCAGGACCGCCTCGCCAAAGGCGGCGCGGAGAATGGCGGCGATCATTTCCTTGGTCGTCGTCTTGCCGTTGGAGCCGGTCACGGCAATCACCGGCAGCGTGAAAGCGGCCCGCCAGGCAGCGGCCAAAGCGCCCAAAGCGAGCCGGGTATCGGCGACGATGACGGCTGAAGCGCCTGTCGGCAGCTTCTTTTCGTCATCGACCAGCAAGGCCGCTGCGCCCGCCGCGATGGCTTGACCGAGAAAATCGTGGGCGTCGAAACGCTCGCCGCGCAAGGCGACGAACAACTGGCCCGGCCCGATGTGGCGCGTATCGGTGCTGACGCCCGTCAGCGCCGTATCAGCGCCGACCAGACGACCGCCGGTGACGGCGGCGACGCGGGAAAGCAGCCCGTTCATGCCGCGCCCTCCCCGGCATTGGTATTGGTATTGGCATTGCGCCGCAGCGCCAGCGCCTGTCGCGCCTGTTCGACATCAGAAAAAGCGTGGCGGACGCCAGCGATTTCCTGATACGCCTCATGCCCTTTGCCCGCGACGAGAATCACGTCGTTTTCGCTCGCCTCGCGCACCGCCCGGCAAATGGCGGCGGCGCGGTCGAGTTCGACCTCAGCCCCGGCAAAACCGGCAACGATGTCGGCAACGATGGCCGCTGGCGCTTCGCTGCGCGGATTGTCGCTGGTGACGAGCGCGCGGTCGGCGTGGCGGGCGGCGACTTCGGCCATCTGCGGGCGCTTGCCGCGGTCGCGGTCGCCGCCGCAGCCGAAGACCACGGCGAGACGCCCGCCGCGCTCGGCGGCGACGGGGCGCAGCGTGGTCAAGGCGTTGTCGAGCGCATCCGGCGTATGGGCGTAGTCGATGACGACGAGCGGCTCGCCGCCGCCGCCCAGCCGCTCCATGCGTCCCGGCGGCGGTTTCAGCACGGCCAGACGGCGGACTACTTCGCCCGCAGGCAGACCGGCATCGTGCAGCACGGCGGCGACGGCAAGCAGGTTGGCGATGTTGTAACGGCCTATCAATTCCGTTTCGACCATGCCATGCCCGTTCGGCAGACGCAGCATGAAACGCTGGCCAAAGGGCGTGTTTTCGAGACTTTCCGCCCGCACCTGGGCGGGGAAATTGCGCCGCTCATCGCCGATGCCGTAGCCGAGCACGCGCAGCGCCGTGGTTTCAGCGGCCAGATGCGGGCCAAAGGGATCGTCGAGATTGATGACGGCGGTGCGCAGACGCGGCCAGTGGAACAGTTTTTCCTTGGCGGCGGCATAGGCTTCCATGCTGCCGTGGTAGTCGAGATGGTCGCGGGAGAGATTGGTGAAGACGGCGACATCAATCCGCGCGCCATTCAGACGCCCTTCTTCGATGCCGATCGAGCTGGCTTCCAAAGCGCAGGCGGCGGCGCCCGCCGCCTGAAATTCGGCAAGGTGGCGCATCAATGTCGTCGCTTCCGGCGTCGTCAGGCCGGTGTCGGCGAGCGCGCCGGGAAAGCCCGCGCCGAGCGTGCCGATGATGGCGCAGGGTTTGGCGTAGGCGTGGGCGATGCACTGGCTGACCGTCGTTTTGCCATTGGTGCCGGTAATGGCAATCAGCGACAGGCGCTCGCTCGGGTAACTGTAGAGGGCATGGGCGATCGGGCCGGTGAGCGGACGCAGCGCCTCGACCGGCTGGTTGGGCACGGCCCACGCCGGATTCCAGGCAAAACCGCCGCCCGGCTGCCAGAGCACGGCCACCGCGCCACGGGCGATGGCGTCGGCGATGTAGGCGCGGCCATCGGCAAGATCGCCGGGATAGGCGATAAAGAGGTCGCCCGGCCTGACCTGACGGCTGTCGTCAGTCGCGCCGGTCATGGCGACGCCCTTGAGGGCGAAGTCGATCAATTCGCGCGGTGTGCTCACAGCGCCCCCCTTGCCGTCTCGCTGGCGGCGACCTGGAGCGGCGCATCGAGCGGCACGCCAAGCGTGCGCAAAGCGCCAGCGGCAATCCGGGAAAAAGCCGGGCCAGCGACATCGCCGCCGAAATAACCGCCGACGCTCGGCTCGTCGATCATCACCGCAATGACCAGACGCGGATCGCTGATTGGCGCGATGCCGACAAAGGAGGCCACGTATTTGCGGGCATAGACGCCGCCTTCGACCTTGTAGGCGGTGCCGGTCTTGCCGCCGACGCGATAACCGGCGACCCGCGCCTGTGGCGCGGTGCCGCCCGGCTGGGCGGCCATTTCGAGCATCAGCCGCAGTTCGCGCACGGTCTGCGGCGAGAAGATGCGGCTGCCATGCACGGCGGCGTCATCATCGACGCGCAGCAAGGACAGCGGCAGCAATTCGCCATCGGTGGCGAACACGGTGTAAGCGCGCGCCATCTGGATCAGGCTCACGGAAATGCCCTGGCCGTAAGCCATCGTCGCCTGCTCGATGGGCCGCCAGTTTTTCCAGGGCCGCATCCGCCCACCGACTTCGCCGGGAAAACCGAGATTCGGCTCCTGGCCGAAGCCGAGTTTGTCGAACAATTCCCACATGTCGCGCGGCGTAAAACCAAGGGCAATCTTGGCCGTGCCGATGTTCGATGATTTCTGGATGATTTCCGCCACCGTCAGCACGCCATGCGGATGGGCGTCGGAAATCGTCGCCGTGCCGATGGTCATTCGCCCCGGCGCGGTGTTGATCGGCGTATTGACGCTGACTTTGCCCTGTTCCAGCGCCAGCGCGGCGATAAAGGGCTTCATCACCGAACCCGGCTCGTAGGTGTCGGTGATGGCGCGGTTGCGCAGTTGCGCGCCGGAGAGTTTTTCGCGGTTGTTCGGGTTGTAGGTCGGCCAGTTGGCAAGGGCGAGAATTTCGCCATTGCGCGCATCAATGACAATGACGCCGCCCGCCTTGGCCTGATGAGCTTCGACCGTGGCTTTCAACTGGCTGGAGGCGAGGTACTGGATCTTGGCGTCGAGCGCCAGACGGATGTCTTTGCCATCCTGCGGCGGCCGCATGGCGCCGACGTCTTCGACGATGTTGCCGCGCCGGTCGCGGATCACGGCGCGGTTGCCGGGGTGGCCGAGCAGACTTTTCTCGAAAGCCAGTTCAACGCCTTCCAGCCCCTTGTCATCGACGCCGGTAAAGCCGACGACATGGGCCGTCATGTCGGCGGCGGGATAGAAGCGGCGATATTCCTGTTCCTGATGGATGCCGGGCAATTTCAAGGCGGCGATGCGACCGCCGATTTCCGGCGAAACCTGACGACGGACGTAAACGAAATTTTTGTCGGCGGCGATTTTGCCGTCGAGTTCGCGCACGCCCATGCCGAGCAAGGCGGCCAACTGGCGTTTCTGCTCGCCGTTCATCGCCCGCGCATCGGCGGGAATGGCCCAGATCGACTTCATCGGCGTCGATACCGCCAGCATGTCGCCGTTGCGATCGACGATTTTGCCGCGCGAGGCCGAAACTTCGATGTCGCGGCGATAGCGCGAATCGCCCTTTTCCTGCAAAAAATCGTTGTTGATGACCTGCAAATAAAAAGCCCGCAGCACCAGCGCCAGCAGCGCCGCCATGAGCGCCAGACCGACCATGCGCGAGCGCCAGCCTTGCAGCGCCAGTTCGAGCACCGGGCTTTCGGTAAAGCGATGACCGCGCTGCGGCCGACGGCTGATGCCCATCAGCGCCCTCCCGTCGGCTTGCCTGCGGCCACGGCGGGGTGACCGGCGACATCGGGCTGGACCATGCGCAACCGCTCGCGGGCGATTTTTTCGATACGCGGATGCGTCGCCCAAGTCGACATTTCGAGTTGCAACTGGCCGTATTCGACATCGAGCTGACGCGAGCGCTCCTGCTCCCGTTCGAGTTCCTGAAAGAGCTTGCGGGCGTGGTGCTGCGAGGTCACCAGCGCCAGGGCGGAGACGACGGCGACGAGAAGAAGGGCCATATTGAAACGCGACATCTCAGAGCTTCTCGGCAACCCGCATCACGGCGCTGCGCGCCCGTGGATTGGCCGTCACTTCAGCGCCATCGGGGCGCAGCGCCTTGCCCACCCGGCGCAATTTCGGCTTGGGCAACTGGTCGGCGCGCAGCGGCAGATTTTTCGGCAAGTTATCCGTCGCCGACTGCTCGCGCATGAACTGTTTGACGATGCGGTCTTCGAGCGAGTGAAAACTGATCACCACCAGCCGCCCGCCCGGCTTCAAAAGATCGACCGCCTGCGGCAGGGCTATCTCCAGTTGGCGGAGTTCTTGATTGATATGAATCCGGAGAGCCTGAAAGCTGCGCGTCGCCGGGTCCTGCCCTGGTTCACGGGTGCGCACGGCCGCGCGAACGAGGGCCGCGAACTGTTGGGTTGTGAGAAGCGGCTGTTCGAGCCGAACAGCCACAACCTTCTTTGCAATCTGGAAAGCAAACCGTTCTTCGCCATAATTTTTTATAACCTCCGTGATTTCCCTCAATTCGGCTCGCGCCAGCCATTCGGCTGCCGTTTCGCCCTTTGTCGTATCCATCCGCATATCGAGCGGCGCGTCAAAGCGAAAGCTGAAGCCGCGCTCGCCGTCGTCGATTTGCGGCGACGACACCCCTACATCAAACAAAATTCCATCAACTCCGGAAACGCCCGCCTCTGCGAGGGCTTCGGTGATTTCGCCAAAAGCCCGGTGCATCAGGCGAAAACGGCTGTCATCGAGCGCCGCGCCGACGGTAATGGCTTCTGGATCACGGTCGAGGGCGACCAGCCGCCCGCCCGTGCCCAATTGCGAAAGAATCCGGCGACTGTGGCCGCCACGGCCAAACGTGGCGTCGACATAAACGCCATCGGCCTTGATCGCCAGCGCCTCGACCGCCCTATCGAGCAGCACCGTGGCATGGGCGCGACCCACGCCGCCATTCACACTCACAGCGACAACGCTCCAAAGCAGCCGGGCAATTCGCCGGTAGACATGAGGTCGGCGGCCAGATCGTTCTGCTGCTTCCAGGCTGCCTCGTTCCAGATTTCAAAATGGCTGCCCATGCCGACGAGGTAAACGGTTTTTTCCAGTTGGGCGTAAGCGCGCAGTTCCGGCGCAATCAGGATGCGCCCTGCCGAATCGAGTTCTTCGGTGCGGGCGTTGCCGACCAGCACACGCTTGATCGGCGCCGCCTTCGGGTCGAGGCTGGAGGCTTTGAGAATCTGTTCGCGGATCGGCAGCCAGGCCGGAGCGGGATAGAGCAGCAGGCAACGGTGCGGGTGCGCGGTCAAGACCAGCGCGCCTTCGGCGGCGGCGAACAGCGGCCCGCGCTGCTTTGCCGGTATGGCAAGCCGTCCCTTTGCATCCAGACTGAGCGCCGTCGCCCCCTCAAACACCACAACCCCCGTTCACCCACTTTTCGACACGATACCCCACTTTAGAGCATGATTTCGGTAGCGTCAACACAAAAAGGGATATTTTTTCTTATGCAACAATGACTTAGGCGTTATTTCGCAGACGGCCATAAAAAATAAACCCTTAAAAATCAAGGCTCGAAAAACGAATGTTAAAGTGACTTGTGAGCATCCAGGGCGGACTTGCAGCGAACCGCCCCGATTTATGCCAATCGGATAATCATCAAAGGGGATTGAGCAACGCCAGTCAGGCGTTCAGCCGGCGTAGGCCAGCGTCCGGTTGCGACCGGCGGTTTTGGCCCGGTACAGGGCCAAATCGGCGCAACGAACCAGATCATCGGTCGTTTTGCCATGCTCGGGATAAGCAGAAACGCCAAGGGACACAGTAAAGGCGATGACAAACTCGCCATGCGCCACGGTCAGCGCCTCGACTCTCTGACGCCAGTGTTCGGCGCGCTCGACGGCAGCCGCCAGCGGCATGTTGGGCAGCAAAATGAGAATTTCCTCGCCACCGTAGCGGCAGGCGATATCCTCAGCGCGAATATCGGCCTGCAAGGCCGCCGCCAGAATGCGCAAAACCTGGTCGCCCGCCTGATGGCCGTAGGTGTCGTTGATGGTCTTGAAGTGGTCGATGTCGATCATGACCAGAGCGAGCGGCGTGCCTTCGCGGCGCACCCGCGATACTTCCCGCTCAAGGATGTCATCGAGATAGCGCCGGTTGAAGAGGCCGGTCAGCCCGTCACGCACCGCCTGCTCCTGAAGCGCCAGTTGCAGACGGCCAATTTCGTCGAGACGCAGGCGCAGTTGCCGGTTGCTCTCGCGCAGCGCCTGTTCGGCCCGCTTGCGCTCCCTGACATCACGGCTGATGCCGAGCATCGAGCGCGGAATGCCTTCGCCATCGAGCAGGTAGCTGACCACCGCCTCAGTCGGCACGGTGTCGCCGTCACGGCGCAACTGCTCAAGTTCGCAGGTGACGACCTGGGCCGAACGGTCACCGGCGGCAATGCGTTTGAGATGTTGCTCGATCACGCCGTCGAGGCGGCTCGCTGAATCCGCCGTCAGCCACTGCTCCAGCGTCTGGCCGACGACTTCCTGCGGCTGATAGTCACGCAGGGCGGTGACCGAGGGGCTGACATAGGTGAGTCGGCGCGAAGCGATGTCGAGCGTCCAGATCACATCGTAACTGTTGTCGGCGAGCAGGCGGTAACGCGCTTCGCTCTCGGCGATGCGCGCGCCGGTCGTCGTCGCCTCGCGCTCTGCCCGCAAGAGGCGGGCCAGCACCAGACTGAGCGCCAGCACCAGCGACAGGGCGACCAGAGCGAAACTGCCGAGCGCCTTCCACCATCTGTCGAGATAATCGTCCGGGGCAATCGCGGCGACGACATGGAAGGGATAACCACTGACCCGCCGCCAGACATAGCGTCGTCCAATGTCGTCAAAACTGCTGAAACTGGCGCTGCCAGATTGCTCGCCGCCGGCAATATGCGCCTGCAAATCTCTTTCAGTCAGCGCCCAGCTCTCTTCCGGCATCTGCGGCCGACTCATGACCAGATGACCATTGTCGGCCCGCCGCAAAAGCAGGAGGCTGCGCCCGCCGAGCTTGGTCGCGTCGTGCTTTTGCTGAATGTAATCGAGGTCGAGCGGGGCCATCACCACGCCGCGAAAAGCGCCATCGGGATCGCGCAAAGGGACGGCGACAACCAGCATCGGCTGGCCGGTAGGGCGTCCGACCAGCACTTCGGAAAAATAGATGAAGAGTGACGGATCATCACGCAGGGTCATGAAATAGTCGCGATCATGAACATCAATCGCGGCGCGGCCGGATTGCGAATTAAAGCGCAGCAACCCGGCGGCATCGACCACCCGGTAACCGAGTATTTCGGGAAAGCGTTCGGCCTTGAGCGCCAGCAGGCGCTCGACCCGCGACCGCAACAGCTCGTCATGCTCCTGCCCCAGCGCCTCGCTCGGCAAGGTTGCGGCGAGGTACTCAAGGTCGCCCTGAATACGGCGCAGGGTGACGCTCAGGCGTTGCTCGACCAAACCGGCCAGATTTTCGGCGTCGAGTTCGGAGCGCAGCCCGGCCTGCCGGTAAACCTCGGCCAGCAACAGCCCCAGCAACAAGACCGCCGCCGCCAGGATGGCAATATAGACAACCAGCAACCGCCCCGCCGACCGGCGACGCGGCTGGATTGCTGACGGGTCGGGGAATGCGGACATGTTGGCTACATCCTGTCCTGACGCCGCGTGAGACGCGCTCAGCGCGGCTGGTTGAGCTTCTGTTCGATGCGCGCCAGGGGAAGCGCCCCCGGCACCCGCTCGCCATCAGCAAAAAACAAGGTCGGCGTGCCGGAAATATTGAGCCGCCGACCGTAGTCCTGGTTGCGCGTCACCGCCGCCGTATCACAATCCTCGCGCCCGGATGGCGTTTTACCATCGGTCATCCAGTCGTTCCAGGTCTTGGCCCGATCAGACGAACACCAGATCTGCTTCGATTTTTTCAGCGAATCTTCAGAAAGAATCGGGTAGAGAAAAATGTAGATGGTCACGTTGTCGAGCTTCTGCATTTCTTTGGCGAGACGCTTGCAATAGCCGCAATTGGGGTCTTCAAAGGTCGCCATGACCCGCTTGCCATCGCCGCGAACGATCTTGATCGCCCGCTCCAGCGGCAAATCGCCGAAGCGGATCGCCGTCAGCTTGCGCAAACGTTCCTCGGTGACATTCTGGCGGCTGCGAACGTCGATCAACTGACCGCCGATCATAATCGCGCTGACCTTCTCGTCGGTGTAGTAAATACTGCCATCGGCATAAACCTCGTAGAGACCGAGATAACCGGCCCTGGTCACGCTCTCGACCTTGGTTCCCAGGCGTTCTTCCATCGCCTTGCGGATGTCGTCCTCCGTCGCCGCCCAAGCGGAACAGGCAAAAACGACGCCGGTCAGCGCCAACAATTTCTTCAACATGCAATTCTCCTAGAAGGCGCCGAGCGCATAGCGCGTCAAGGCATTTTTGATAAAGGGTAGATGGTTGGTCAAATCGAGGCCAAGATTGCGCAGCGGCCGCAAAACGCCGCCTTGTTTGAACAGACGCCGCAGCGCGTCAGTCGTTCCCTGCATCAACATGGTTTCTTCGCGCCGCGCCCGCTGATAGCGTTGCAACAGGCGCAGTTCGCCGATGTCCTGCCACGGCGGCGCGGCAGACAGCAGGGCGGCGAGTTGGCGCGCATCCTGAAAACCAAGATTGATGCCATGCCCGGACAGCGGATGGATGCCGTGCGCCGCATCACCCACCAGGGCCAGCCGGGGCGCGACGGTTTGCGGCACGCGCATGAGGCGAAGCGGAAAGGCCGCCGCTGGCGTCAGCAATTCGAGCGCGCCGAGCGTGTTTTGACCGGCGGCGGCAACCCGCTGACAAAGCGCCTCGGCAGGCAGGGCGCACAATTCATCGGCCAGATCATCCGACGCTGACCAGACGATGGAAATGCGATTTTCCGGCAGCGGCAGCCAGGCGAGCACGCCATCATCACGGAACCACTGATACGCTGTCTCGCGCGGCGGTCTGGCCGTGGTGAAGTTGGCGACGACACCTCTTTCGCCATAAGGGGTATTGCTGGCCGTCAATCCGGCGGTCTCCCGCACCCACGAATCGCGCCCATCGGCGCCGACCAGGAGGCGACTGGAGAGTTCCACGCCATCAGTCAGACGCAGAACGGCGGCATCATCGCGGAATTCCAGCGCCGCAGGCGTCGCTGGCGAAAACAGGGTCAGGTTGCTCTGGCGTTTGGCGCTTTCCCAGAATTCACAGGCCATCAGTGAGGATTCAAGAATCCAGCCCAACTCCGGCACGCCGGTATCAAAGGCGGAAAATTCGAGTCGCCCGCCCGCATCGCCAGATACCTGCATCCGCCGGATCGGCGTCAGGCGCGAGGAGTCGAGATGCTTCCAGACGCCAAGCGCTTCAAGAAAAGCGACATTGGTCGGGCTGATGGCGTAAATCCGCGCATCCCAACCATCCGGCTGGCGCGGCGGGTGATTTTCGATGAGGGCGATTTTCAGGCGGCTGTCGCGCAAAGCCAAAACCAGGCTGGCGCCCGCCAAACCACCGCCAACAACGATTAAATCAAAATGCTGCATGTCAGCCATGATGCCCCATCACGGCGGAGCAAATGCACACTCAGGTCGGGCTGCCACCGGCAGGTGGCTTGTTCAGACGCCCACGCCGGTTGTTATTGGCGCGGGGACGATGTTTTTTCTGGGCATTGCCGCCACCGCCACCACCGCCGGGGCGGCCTTGCGGCTGCGGCGAAACACCGCCCGGGCCGGGCTGGTTGCCCGAAATGCGGTTGCCGGGGGCGAGCTGGATTTCCAGCTCGATGATTTCGTCCCATTGCGGGTCGCTGCGGTCGCGCTCAGGAATGGACAGCAGTTCACGCAGACGGCGACGGCTGTCATTGGGCGGCGGCGCCGCGACACTCGGCGCGACGCTGGGTGTTTCGGCGGTATTGTCGGGATCGGAATGAGTCATCGTAAATTAAAAGCGGAGTCCGTTCGTCACGGACTCCGCATAGGAGAAATGCCAGAAATTACTTCTTCTTGGCTGAAGATTTTTTGGCGGCGACAGCGGCCTTGAATGCCGTGCCGGCGGTGAACTTCGGTACCGTGGTCGCCGGAATCTTCAGCGTAGCGCCGGTTTTCGGGTTTTTGCCGGTGCGCGCAGCGCGTTTGGCCGACTTGAAAGTCCCGAATCCGACCAGCGTGACCGACTCCCCCTTGGTCACGGTTTTGACGACCGCCGCGACGATGGCGGACAACGCCTTGTCAGCAGCAGCCTTGGTAATACCCGCTTCTTTTGCAGCAACTTCGACCAGCTCGGATTTATTCATCTAAGTGCCTCCTGGTTACCTGTGTTGAATGAAAAAACTGGCCGTCAGCACGGCAGCAAAGTAAAAGTAGCATACCTTTTCGTTGTCGTGTTGTGCTGCAGGGCCTTTATTCATGAATTTTGCGGCTTTTTTTGCATGTTACAGACGACTTGCCGCCCGACAACGTCTCCGGCCAGGCCGGAGACGTTGTGGCCGGGTGTTACTTCTTCTCTCCGCCTTCGACTTCGGCGGCTGGTTTGTCGCCGTGGCTGATGGCGACAGCGCCTTCGTTCTGCACGCCGATATGCTGGTCAATGGCTGGCAACTGGTGGGCAATGCCCTTGTGGCAGTCGATACAGGTCTTGCCTTCAGAGAAGGCGACGGGATGTTGTTTCGCCCCCCGGCTGCCTTGCTCCATGTAGTCCATGTAGTCGTAGTTGTGGCAGTTGCGGCATTCCTGCGAATCGCTGGCTTTCATCCGCCGCCATTCGTTCTGGGCCAGTTGCGCCCGCTTGGCGTTGAATTTTTCCGGCGTGTCGACCGAGCCGAGCACCTTGTGGAAAATTTCGTTGGACGCCTGAATCTTGCGGATCAGCTTCGGCCCCCATTCCTTCGGCACGTGGCAATCCGGGCAGGTGGCGCGAACGCCGGTGCGGTTGGTGTAGTGGACGGTGTTCTGGTATTCGCGGAAGACGTTTTCCTCCATTTCGTGGCAGGAGATGCAGAAGGCTTCCCGGTTGGTCATTTCGAGCGCCCAGTTGAAGCCGCCCCAGAAGACGATACCAGCGACGAACAGCAGCAGGGCGGTCGTCAGGCCGATGCGCCGGAGCCAGGCCGGCATACATTTTTGGCAAATCATCATTCACCCCTCCGCGTTGCCGGTTTATAGGTGTTTTCGACAATGGGTCTGGCGTCGAACTGCGGCACATGGCACTGCATACAGAAATAGCGCCGTGGCGAGATGTTTTTCAGCTTGTTGCTGTCACGGTCGAGATAGTGCGACTTGGCGACCAGGGTCGCGCCGGTTTCTTCGGCCCGCTCTTTGGAGTGGCAGTCCATGCACTTGTTGAAATTCTGGGTGATGTTGTAGCCCTTGACGCTGTGCGGAATCAGCGGCGGCTGTTTCTGGAAATTGCGCGGGATCGGGTCGGAATCCCGCTCCGGGCGAAAGAAGTCGACTTTCGACTCGTCCTCGATCGCCACGTCGCCGCGCTCCGACAGCAGTTTTTCCTGCGCCCCCGCTGCGCCAATACCCGCGAGGAGCACGGCAGCGGCATACGCCAGTGCGGTGATGAATCTCATTTTTGGCCTCTCATGTCAGACGCGGACAACCTTGACCGCGCATTTCTTGTAGTCGGTTTCCTTGGAAATCGGGCAGGTGGCGTCCAGCGTCAGCTTGTTGACCAGACGCCCAGCATCGAAGAAGGGAATAAAAACCAGACCGCGCGGCGGCTTGTTGCGTCCCCGCGTTTCGACGCGCAGCACGATTTCGCCGCGCCGTGAGCTGACTTTGACTTCCATGCCGCGCTGCAACCCGCGCTGTTTGGCGTCGTCCGGATTCATGAAGACGACGGCGTCGGGGAAGGATTTGTACAGCTCCGGCACGCGGCGGGTCATCGAACCGGTGTGCCAGTGTTCGAGGACGCGGCCAGTACTGAGCCAGAGGTCGTATTCCTTGTCCGGCGATTCGGCGGGCGGCTGGTAGGGCAGCGCGAAGATGATGGCCTTGCCGTCCTTGTTGCCGTAGAACTTCACGCCCTCGCCTTTTTTGACGTAAGGGTCGTAGCCTTCGCGGAAGCGCCAGAGCGTCTCCTTGCCATCGACCACCGGCCAGCGCAGGCCGCGCGACTGGTGGTAAGTCTCGAAGGACGCAAGATCGTGACCATGACCACGGCCAAAGGCGGCGTATTCCTCGAACAGCCCCTTTTGCACGTAGAAGCCGAAGTATTTGGATTCGTCGTTGTCAAAGCCTTTTTGCACTTCGTTTTCTTTGTATTTATTGACCACGCCATTGGCAAAGAGCACGTCGAACAGGGTTTTGCCCTTGTAGTGCGGCGTTTTGGCGATCAGTTCAGCCGGCCAGACATCCTCGACCTTGAAGCGTTTGGCAAATTCCATGATCTGCCAGACATCGGAGCGCGACTCGCCCGGCCCCTTGATCTGCTGCCGCCAGAACTGCGTGCGCCGCTCGGCGTTGCCGTAAGCGCCTTCCTTTTCGACCCACATGGCGGTCGGCAAAATAAGATCGGCGGCCATACCGGAAACGGTCGGGTAAGGGTCGGAGACAACGATGAAATTATCCGGATTGCGCCAGCCGGGGAACATTTCTTCATTGATATTCGGCCCGGCCTGCATATTGTTGTTGCACTGCTGCCAGTAGAAATTGACTTTGCCATCCTTCAAGGCACGCTGCATGGCGACGGCGTGCAGGCCAGGTTTATCGGGCAACGTGCCTTCCGGCAGGCCCCAGATTTTTTCCGAAATCTGGCGGTGTTCCGGGTTGGTCACCACCATATCGGCTGGCAGGCGATGGGAGAACGTCCCCACCTCGCGCGCCGTGCCGCAGGCCGAAGGCTGGCCGGTGAGCGAGAAGGGGCTGTTGCCCGGCTCGGAAATTTTGCCGACCAGGAGATGGATGTTGTAGATCAGGTTATTGGCCCAGGTGCCACGGGTGTGCTGGTTGAAACCCATCGTCCAGAAAGAGGTCACCTTGATTTTCGGGTCGGCGTACAACTCGGCCAGCGCCTGCAATTCCCGCACGGGGACACCGGAGAGTTTGGCGACATAATCGGCGGTGTAGGTCGAGACGAATTTCTTGAATTCATCAAAAGTAATCGGCTCCGACTTGCCGCTATCGCCCTTCGGCTTACCGTCGTCGCCGGGATAGCCGTTGTTGTTGGCGTCTTTTTCCAGCGCGTGGGTCGGGCGCAGGCCATAGCCGATGTCGGTCACGCTCTTCTTGAAATTGACGTTTTTATCGACAAACGCCTGATTGACCTTGCCATTCTGGATGATGTAGTTGGCGATGTAGTTGAGAATCGCCAGATCCGTCTGCGGCTTGAAGATGATGGGAATATCGGCGAGTTCATACGAGCGGTGCTCGAAGGTCGACAGCACGGCGACCTTGACGCCCTTGTTCGAGAGCTTGCGATCGGTCACCCGCGTCCACAGGATCGGGTGCATTTCCGCCATGTTCGACCCCCACAGCACAAAGGCGTCGGCATGTTCGATGTCGTCGTAGCAGCCCATCGGCTCGTCGATGCCGAAAGTGCGCATAAAACCAGCCACCGCCGAAGCCATGCAGTGGCGGGCATTGGGATCGAGGTTATTGGAGCGCAGCCCGGCCTTCATGAATTTGGTGGCGGCATAACCATCCCAGATCGCCCACTGGCCAGAGCCGAACATCGCCACGCCGCCCGGCCCCTTGGCCTTCAAGGTCGCCTTGACCTTTTCTTCCATGATGTCGAAAGCCTGCTTCCACGAAATCGGCGCGAAATCGCCATTCTTGTCGTACTTGCCGTCGCTCATGCGCAGCATCGGCGTTTTCAGGCGATCTTTGCCGTACATGATCTTCGACAAAAAATAGCCCTTGATGCAGTTCAGCCCGCGATTGACCGGCGCATCCGGGTCGCCCTGGGTGGCGACGACCTGGCCGTTCTGGGTGCCGACCAGCACGCTGCACCCGGTGCCGCAGAAGCGGCAGGGCGCTTTGTCCCAGCGTATTTCGTCCCCCGCCGCCGCCAGCGCGCTGCCACCGGGCAGCCCGGCCGCCGAAATGGCCGCCGCCGCCGCATTGGCCTTGATGAAATCCCGTCGATTGAGCTTCACAACCCTACCTCCTCGGTATCTGTTACCAACTCGTCGTCGCTGTATTGATAAACCATGGCCACCGATGCGACGCCGGGTACGCCATGCAAAGCCGCGTAACATTCCGCAGCCGCGTTTGTGTCGTCATTTTCGATCGTCACCACCACCTTGCCTTCATCCGAACGGGCATGAATTTCAACGCCGGGCATGGCGACGAGCAAGGCGCAAGCCTCATCGAGCCGCGCCGGGGCAATGTACAAAATGGCGCTTGAGATGTTCATTCAGGTCAGCCTTTCAGCCAGCGGCAACGGACGACAACGGATGGGCCGTGATTATTCCCGCCC
>JAITWU010000311.1 GCA_031285115.1 Azonexus sp.
GGCGGCGAGCGCCTCGCGGTCAGCGAACCGGTGGATGCCTGCGGCGGCCCGGAATTGCCGGAAGACATCCCGCTCGACATCCTTTTTGAGGATGCGGCGCTGCTGGTCATCAACAAACCTGCCGGGCTGGTCGTGCATCCCGGCAGCGGCAACCGCAACGGCACGTTGATGAATGCCCTGCTGCATCATGTGCCGGGCATCGAGGCGATTCCACGGGCGGGCATCGTCCATCGGCTCGATAAAGACACCAGCGGTTTGCTGGTGGTCGCCAAAACGCTGGCGGCGCAAACCGATCTGGTGCGCCAATTGCAGGCGCGGACGGTGCGACGGATTTATCTGGCGCTGGCGGCGGGCGTGGTCAAACACAGTGGCAGCGTCGATGCGCCGATTGGCCGCCATCCGGCGCAGCGCGTCAAAATGGCCGTGGTGCCGGAAAGTCGCGGCGGCAAAGCGGCGAAAACGCGCTTTCGGGTGCTTGAGACTTTCGCCCATTGCGCCTTGCTCGAATGCTCGCTGGAAACCGGGCGGACGCACCAGATTCGCGTGCATTTGGCGTCCATCGGCCATCCGCTCGTTGGCGATCCGGTTTATGGGCGGGCCAAGGCCAATTTGCCGGATTTCCCGCGGCAGGCGCTGCACGCGGCGCGTTTGGGACTGGTTCATCCGGCCAGCGGCCAAGAGATGCTGTGGGAAACGCCGCTGCCGCCAGATATGAGCGAATTGCTGGAGACGCTCTGCCGTGGTTGAGGCATTCAAACCGCAATGGCCCGCGCCGCCGCGCGTGGCCGCCCGGCAAACCCTGCGCGGCGGCGGGTGCAGCCCAGCGCCGTGGGCCAGCTTGAATCTTGGCGATCACGTTGGCGATGCGCCGGAGCGGGTGGCCGCTAACCGGGCGCGACTGCGGGCGCTGTTGCCGTCGGAACCCCGCTGGCTGCGGCAGGTTCATGGTGTGAACGTGGTCGACGCCGCAGCCAGCCAAGACGCGCCGGAGGCCGACGCCGCCTTCACCCGCCAGCCGGGAACCGTCTGTGCCGTGATGACTGCCGATTGTCTGCCGGTTTTATTTTGCGACCGCGCGGGCAGTATCGTCGCGGCGGCCCATGCTGGCTGGCGCGGCTTGGCGGCGGGCGTGCTGGAAGCCACGGTCGCCGCGATGGCGACCCCGCCCGATCAACTGCTCGCCTGGCTCGGCCCGGCCATCGGCCCCCGGCATTTCGAGGTTGGCGGCGAAGTGCGGGCCGCTTTCATCGAACGCGATCCGGCGGCGGCAGCGGCTTTTCAGCCGTCGGAGACTGCCGTAAAAGTCCTTCGCCCCTTGCCGGAGCGGCGTCAGAAAGCGGGGGAAAGCGCCGATAAATGGCTCGCCAACCTCTACACACTGGCCCGCCAGCGCCTCGCCGCCATCGGCGTGAGCGCCATTTTTGGCGGCGAATATTGCACCGTTGGCGAGGAACGTTTTTTCTCCTACCGCCGCGACGGCGTTACCGGACGCATGGCGACGCTGATCTGGCTTTGGCCTTAGCCGGAGAGGCCATCGCCTTGCCGTTCAGCCATCATTTCCTGATGTTTTCGCCGCAGGCGGCGCATTTTTCGGCCAGCAAACCAGAGGATGAGGCCGCAGGGTAGCGCGCCGTAGAAGAGAAAAGAGACAATCCCCGCCACCAGACTGGATTCGTTGACGGCGATCAGAACGGTGACGTAAAGCCAGCCGATAACGATGATGAGAGCAAAGGGCATCGGCGCATTGTACGGGCAAAACCTGCTCCGACGAGGCTTGATGCCGCATGATGGCGGCCTGGCCGGAGTGGCTGGTTTGACCGATACCGATTGACAGGGCTTGAGGCGGTATGGAGAATCCAAACGTTCCATTCCCCCAATAACTATCAGAGACGAGACTTTTCATGGCGCAGGGATCGAACGGTAACGATGCTTTTCTGGGGTCCGCGATGCAATTCATGCAGAGTGGGCAAAAAATGGCCGAGCAATTCATTGCCTATCTTGGCCAGACGGCCAGCGCGGGGAGCGCGCCCGCCGTTGATCCGCAGGCGCTGACGGCGCTGCAAAAAAAATACATGGATCAGCAGATGAGCTTGTGGCAAGCCGTGCTGGCGAGGCAACAGGGGCAGGAACAGGCGTTCAAGGTGGCGGCGGAAGCCGGTGATCGCCGCTTTGCGGCACCCGAGTGGCGCGATAGCCCGGTGTTTGACTATCTGCATCAGGCGTATCTGCTCAATACGCAGTATTTGAAGGAAATTGTCGAAACGATCCCGGTCAATGACGAGAAGGCGAGAGAGCGTCTGCGCTTTACCGCCCGTCAGGTGGCCGATGCGATGTCGCCTTCCAATTTTGCCGCGACCAATCCGGAATTCATCAAGCTGGCGCTGGAAACCAAGGGCCAGAGCATTACCGATGGCATCAACAACCTGCTCGAAGACTTCGAGCGGGGGCGCATGGCGACGACCGACGAGAGCGTTTTTGAAGTCGGCAGAAATGTGGCGACGACCGAAGGCGCTGTCGTTTTCGAGAATGATCTGATGCAGGTGATCCAGTACGCGCCGCTGACGCCCAAGGTCGGCGCGGCGCCGCTGGTGGTGGTGCCGCCGTGCATCAACAAGTTCTACATCATGGACTTGCAGCCGGAAAATTCGCTGATCCGCTTCATGGTCGAGCAGGGCAATACGGTCTTTCTCATTTCCTGGCGTAATCCGACCGAGGATTGCGGTCATCTGACCTGGAATGACTATCTGGAGCGCGGCCCGGTCACCGCTTTGCAGGTTGTCCGCGATCTGTGCAAGGTCAAGCAGGTCAATGCGCTCGGTTTTTGCGTCGGCGGCACCATCCTGACCTCGGCGTTGGCGGTGCTGAAGGCGCGCGGCGACGATGCGGCGATTTCGCTGACGCTCTTGACCACGCTCCTCGATTTCAGCGAACCCGGCGAAATCGGCCTCTTTATCGACGAACAGAGTCTGGCCCTGCGCGAGGCGACCATCGGCCAGGGCGGCTTGCTACCGGCGCGCGACCTGCAAAACACCTTTTCTTTTTTGCGCGCCAACGATCTCGTCTGGAATTACGTCCAGAGCAAATATCTCAAAGGCCAGAAACCACCGGCTTTCGACCTGCTCTACTGGAATTCCGATTCGACCAATCTGCCGGGGCCGTTTGCCTGCTGGTATATGCGCAATCTCTATCTCGACAACAGTCTGCGCCAGCCGGGCAAGCTCGAAATGTGCGGCGAGCGGATCGACCTGAGAACGCTGAAAATGCCGGTCTATCTGTTGGCGACGCGCGAAGACCATATCGTGCCGTGGCGTTCTTCCTATCTCGGAACAAAAATGCTGGGCGGCAAGAAACGCTTTGTCCTGGGCGCTTCCGGCCATATCGCCGGGGTCATCAATCCGGCCAGCAAAAACAAGCGCAGTTTCTGGATTAACGATGATTTGAGCGGCGAGCCGGAAAAATGGCTGGCCGCCGCTGAAGAAAAACCGGGTAGTTGGTGGAACGACTGGGCCGCCTGGCTCAAACCGATGACCGGCAGTTTACGGGCGCCACGCTCGCCCGGTAGCGTCAAGTACAAGCCGATTGAACCGGCGCCGGGACGCTACGTCAAAGAGCGTGTCATTTAATTAAATCAAAATCCCAAGGAGACGATGATGGTACGAGTGGCATTGGTAACTGGCGGTATGGGCGGTTTGGGCGAAGCGATCTGCATCAAGCTCGCGGCGCTGGGCGACAAGGTGGTGACGACCTATTCGCCCGGCAACACCAAGGCGGAAGAATGGCTCAAGACGATGAACAACATGGGTTACGGCTTCAAAGCCTATCCCTGCGACGTCACCGATTTTGACTCGGCGCGCGCCTGCGTTCAGGCCGTGACCAAGGAAGTCGGCCCGGTCGATGTGCTGGTCAACAACGCTGGCATCACCCGTGACATGACTTTCAAGAAAATGACCAAGGCCGACTGGGACGCCGTCATCCGCACCAACCTCGATTCCGTCTTCAACATGACCAAACAGGTCATGGACGGCATGATCGAGCGCCGCTGGGGGCGCATCATGAATGTCGCCTCGGTCAACGGCCAGAAGGGCGCTTTCGGCCAGACCAACTACTCGGCGGCCAAGGCCGGGATGCACGGGTTTACCAAGGCGATGGCGCTCGAAGTCGCCAAATACGGCGTTACCGTCAACACCATCTCGCCGGGCTACATCGGCACCAAGATGGTGACGGCCATTCCGCAGGAAATTCTCGATGCCAAAATCCTGCCGCAAATCCCCGTCAGCCGACTCGGCAAACCGGAAGAAATCGCTGGCCTGGTGGCTTACCTCGCTTCTGATGAAGCGGCTTTCGTCACCGGCGCCAATATTTCCATCAACGGTGGCCAGCATATGTACTGACCAGCGTTCATCACAACGACAAAGGGCGCCCACGGGCGCTCTTTTTTTGCGTATAATGGTGCACTGCACACAAGGCTGTGCGGTTTCAAAAGTCGGCGGTTTTTACCCCGCTGTAATACCTAAATCAGGAAGGAAGATAGCATGACACAACGTGTTGCTCTCGTTACTGGCGCAATGGGCGGCCTCGGCACCGCCATCTGCCAGGAACTGTCGAAGGCTGGTCATAAAGTAGTGGCTTCATACCATCCCCAGTTCGACAACAAGGATCAGTGGTTGAGGGATATGTCGGCCGCCGGTTTTAACGACTTCGTATGCGTTGCTGGCGATGTTTCCCTCATCGAAGACTGCCAGCGCATGGTGGCCGAAGCTGAAGCCGCTTGTGGCCAAGTCGATATTCTCGTCAATAACGCCGGGATCACCCGTGACCGGATGTTCGCCAAAATGGAAAAGGAAGGCTGGGATGCCGTCATCACCACCAACCTGACCTCCATGTTCAACATGACCAAACA
>JAITWU010000242.1 GCA_031285115.1 Azonexus sp.
CGAGGATGGTGGCGAGGATGGTGATTTGCCGTTTCATCGCTCACGCCTGCCGTCGGCGAAAAACCCAGGTTGTCGCGTCCGACGCTTCCGGCGCGAAGGCGTAATCTTCGGCGGCAAAATCTTTCAGCCCTTCCGGCTCAGTCAGGCGATTGAGCACGGCAAAGCGCGTCATCAGGCCGCGCGCCCGTTTGGCATAGAAGCTGACGATTTTGTAGCGGCCATTTTTCCAGTCCTCGAACACCGGCTGAATCACCGTTCCGGCAATTTTGCGCCCGACGGCGGCCTTGAAATATTCTTCAGAAGCCAGATTGACGACAACGGGCCGCGCCATCTCGGCGAGTTCGGCATTGATCGCCTGCAACAAACGCTCGCCCCAGAAGGCGTAAAGGTCTTTGCCTGCCGCATTGGCAAAGCGCGTGCCCATCTCCAGCCGGTAAGGCTGCATCAGGTCGAGCGGCCGCAACAGACCATACAGGCCGGAGAGAATGCGCACCTGCCGCTGGGCAAAGGCGAGATCGTCGGCATTCAGCGTAGCCGCCGCCAGCCCGTCATAGACATCGCCCGCGAAAGCGAACGCCGCCTGCTTGGCGTTGGCGGGCGTAAAAGGTCGCCGCCAATCGGCGTAACGATTGAAATTGAGCGCCGCCAGCGGATCGGAAAGGCCCATCAACCCGGCAATATCAGCGGGCGAAAGATGGCGCAACTGGCGGATCAGGGTTTCCGACTGATCAAGAAAAGCGGGCTGGGTAAACTCTGCAACAGGCGGCGGCGTCTTGAAATCGAGGGTTTTGGCGGGGGAGAGGAGGATCAGCATGGCGGGGATTGAACGGAAGGGATGTCGAGAATTTTACCGGTTGAATAATCCATCGCCATTTCCGGTTGGCAAAGTCAAAAAATTCAGCGCCTTCGGGCCAAAAAATCTTCCGCAATGACCGAGCCGATGGCGGCCAGCTTCGCCAGCGCGCCAATTGCTAAACCGCGCGCCCCCTTGTGATAATGGCGCACCTTATCGACCTGAGGAGCAAAGGCATGGCGCTGATGGATTTCATCAAGAAACAGTTCATCGACATCATCCAGTGGACGGAAGAAGACGACGGTACGCTGGCCTGGCGCTTTCCGATGCAGGATATGGAAATCCAGAACGGCGCGGCGCTGACGGTGCGCGAATCGCAAATGGCGGTGTTCGTCAATGAAGGCAAGGTCGCCGATGTTTTCGGCCCCGGCCAGTACAAGCTGACGACGCAAACGCTGCCGGTGCTGACTTACCTCAAGAACTGGGACAAGCTGTTTGAGTCGCCCTTCAAGAGCGATGTGTATTTTTTCAGCACGCGCCAGCAACTCGACCAGAAATGGGGGACGCCGCAGCCGATTACCGTGCGCGATGCCGATTTCGGCATGGTGCGCCTGCGCGCTTTCGGCAACTACACGTTTCGCGTCGCCGATCCCAAGCTGTTCTACACCGAAATTTCCGGCACCCGCGACCGCTATGCCGTGGCCGATCTCGATGGACAGTTGCGGGCGCTGATGCTGCAAAATATCAGTAACGCGATTGCCGCCAGCGGCATTCCGTTCATTGATCTGGCGGCCAATCAGATGGCCTTTGCCGAGGCGCTCAAGAAGGGACTCGCGCCCGAATTCGCCAAACTCGGCCTGACGCTGGAAAGCACAACGGTACAAAACCTCTCGCTGCCCGATGAGTTGCAAAAGGTGCTCGACCAGCGCATCGGCATGGGCATGGTCGGCAACGACATGGGCAAGTTCATGCAGTACCAGACCGCCCAGGCCATCCCAAAAATGGCCGAGGGCGCGGCGGGCGGCGGCAGCGGCATTGCTGGCGACGCGATGGGGCTGGGCGCTGGCGTCGCTTTGGGGCAAGTGCTGGCGCAGAATCTCGCTCAGGGTTTGCGCCCCAATGCCGCCCTGGCTGAGGCAGCCGTCGTCCCGGTGAGCGCCAGCGATGTCATGGCGACGCTGGAAAAGCTCGGCGAACTCAAAGCCAAGGGCGTCCTGACGCAAGAAGAGTTCGACGCCAAAAAGGCGGAACTGCTCAAAAAACTGGTCTGACGCGCCTTTATGCCAGCCAGAAAAAAGAATTCGAGGTGTTTTGCCGCGCAATCTTCACCGTCAAAGCCAAAATCGTCGTCAATGGACAGAAAATTGCCGGGAACGATTTTTGATGCAGCCCGTATAGGTTATGGGTTCTGAACAGCAAAACAACGCCCGGCAGCGTTTCTACCGCGCGCCCTGTCCCGGCTGCGGCGCGCCGGTCGAATTCCACTCGGCGCAATCGACGCACGCGGTGTGCGCCTATTGCCGCACGACGGTGGCGCGCGATGGCGACACGCTCAAGCGCGTCGGTCGTCTGGCCGAACTGTTCGATGATTTCAGCCCCTTGCAGATCGGCGCGACGGGCCGCGACGGACAGCGCGGCTTCGTGCTGGTCGGGCGGCTGCAATACGCCTATGCAGAAGGGCGCTGGACGGAATGGGTGACGGCCTTTGATGACGGCGGGCCGAACGGCATTCTCAGCGAAGATAACGGCGCTTACGTTTTTGCCAAAGCGGCGGCGCCTGCCGAGAGAATCCCCGCCATTTCGACGCTGGCTCTTGGCAAGTCGATGGCATTGGGTGGGCAGTCCTATACCGTCGCCTCGATTGAGCAGGTAACGCTGGCTTCGGCGCAGGGCGAACTGTCGCGCCTGCCGCAGCTCAACCGCCCCTTTGCTGTGGTTGAGTTGCGCAACGAGCAGGATCAGGTGCTCAGTCTCGACTACGGCAGCAATCCACCTGCTGTCTGGCTGGGAACGCCGGTGCAGTTGGCCGATTTGCAACTGCGCGGCCTGCGTGACGAATCGGTCAAAAACGAACAGGGCCGCTCGTTCAACTGCCCGCAGTGCGGTTCACCGGTGACGGTGCAACTGGAAAAGGCGCAGAGCGTCACCTGTCCGGGTTGCCACAGCCTGATTGATATTGCCGACGGCATCGGCGGCGAGTTGCGCCACGCGCAGCAAAAAGAGGCGGTGCGCCCGCTCATTCCACTCGGCGCAAGCGGCGTGTTGCAAGACGAGACGTGGCAGGTAATCGGTTTTCAGCGCCGCCAGGGCCAAGCCCCCGACGATGACGAGCGCTTCATCTGGGACGAGTACCTGCTCTACAACAAGAACAAAGGTTTTCGCTTTCTCGTCGATGCCAGCGACGGCTGGAGCCTGGTCGCCCCGGCGACGGGCGCGCCCAGGCTGAGCGGCAATCTCGCCAGCTACAAGGGCCAGTCCTTTCGACTGGAATGGGCGTACCGTGCCGAAACCCTCTATGTCGCGGGCGAGTTTTACTGGCAGGTCGAACGCGGGCAGAGCACCGACAACAAGGATTTTCGCGGCGGCAACAAACTCCTCTCGCTGGAAAGCTCGCCCCACGAGCAGGTCTGGTCTTATGGCGAAAAGATCGACAGCGATCTGGTCGCCCGTATGTTCAACATCGACCCCGGCAAACTCCGGCGCGGCGATGCCCTGCCGGTCAGCGATCTCTTGCGCGACGGCGGCAAAGTGATGGGGTGGATTTTTGTAACCATGCTGCTCATCGTGATGCTGGTCTCGGAATGCCGCCGTGACGATGGCAGCAGTTCGGTCGGTTCGGGCGGTTTGGGCCGCGGCTACGGCAGCTATTCCAGCGGCGGCGGTCATAAATGATTTTTTTATTCGGAGGGTTGCATCATGGGATTTGATTGGTTCAAGCTCGACACCATCCTCGCCTCAGTCGTCTATGCCGTACTCGGCGTCGTCGTCTTCTGGATCTCTTTCATCATCATCGACAAACTCACGCCCTATGACCTGTGGGATGAAATTGTCGAGAAGCAGAACATGGCCCTCGGCATGGTGGTCGCGGCGATGAGTCTGGGCATCTGTGTCATTGTCGCTGCGGCGATCCATTGAGCGAGCCGTCCGCCGCGCCAGCCGCCTTACCTGACGAGGCGCCGCAGCCGGTCGCCCTGGCGCTGCTTGCCTGCGTCTTTGTCGTCGCCGCCTGCGGACTGGTTTATGAGTTGAGCGCCGGGGCGCTCAGTTCCTATCTGCTTGGCGATTCCGTCTTGCAGTTTTCCACCGTCATCGGCGCCTACCTGTTTGCCATGGGGGTTGGTTCGTGGCTGTCGCGTTATCTCGAACGGCAGTTACCGGCGCATTTTCTGCGCATCGAACTGCTGGCGGCGCTGGTCGGCGGCACGCTGCCAGCGACCTTGTTTCTCATCAACGCTTATGCGCCCGACGCCTTCCGCTTTCTGCTCTATGTGCTGGTCGGGCTGGTCGGCATTCTGGTCGGGCTGGAAATTCCGCTGGTGATGCGCATCCTCAAGCGCCGGGTGCAGTTCAAGGCGCTGGTGTCGCAGGTGCTGACCTTCGATTATCTCGGCGCGCTGGCCGTGTCGATCGCCTTTCCCCTCGTCCTCGTGCCGCATCTCGGGATGATCCGCACCGGCCTTCTGTTTGGCGTGATGAACGCGCTGGTCGCAGTATGGACGCTGTGGCTGTTCCGCCACGAACTGCGCCGCCTGCGGGCGCACGGGCTGGCCTGCGCCGGTACGCTCGGCATCCTCGCCGCCGGTTTTGCGCTGGCCGAGCGAATCACCACCCTGGGCGAAGAAAAGTTTTATCAGGAAACCATCGTGTTCAGCGCCGATTCGCCCTGGCAGCGCATTGTCGTGACGCATGGCAACGGCGGTTACCGCCTCTTTTTGAACGGCAATCTCCAGTTTGCCCAACGCGACGAGTACCGCTACCACGAAGCCCTGGTACACCCGGCGATGGCCGCTTTCGGCGCGCCGCGCAAGGTCGCCGTGCTCGGCGGCGGCGACGGCATGGCCGTGCGCGAAATTCTCAAATACCCGTCGGTCGACAGTGTCACCCTGGTCGAACTCGACCCGCAAATGACCACCCTGTTCCGCCAGCACCCGCAACTGACGGCCTTGAACGGCAATGCCCTCAACTCGCCCAAGGTGCGCATCATCAACCGCGACGCCTTTCGCTGGCTGGAAGAGGACGACGATTATTTCGACGTGATCGTCGTCGACTTCCCCGACCCGACCAATTTCGCCATCGGCAAGCTGTACACCGAATCGTTCTACGCCCTGCTCGGCCAACGCCTGTCGGCGAGCGGTTATGCCGTGATCCAGACGACTTCGCCGCTGATCGCCCGCCGCAGCTTCTGGACGGTAGACAAACCATCGAGGCCGCTGGCCTGACCGCCAC
>JAITWU010000357.1 GCA_031285115.1 Azonexus sp.
GCGGCCAGCAGCAGATCGAGGGAAGCGCCCAATGCTGCCGCAGCGGCGGGATAAAACATGCCAGCGACGGCTGGCGGGCGAGTGGTGGTCGTCATGTGTTGATCCCGCGCGGTTCAGTGTGTCTGATCGGCCTTTTTTTCTTGCTGGGCGGAAGGGATGGCAAGGTCACTACTCATTGCAGCGCCTCAATGCCCCGGCGTCGGATGACATTGAGCAGGGCAAGGGTCGGCCCCTTGGCCAGGGCGATGCCACGTTCCAACTGCGAAACATAACCGGCAGTCATGTTGAGATAGCGGGCGAAAGCCGCCTGGCTCAAGCGCGCCCGCTCGCGCACCGCACGCACCTCCGCGCCGGTGATAGGGGTTGCGGTCGATAGCGCCGCCGTTCCAAGATGACGGGCCGTGATTTTCTGCGCCGTCGCTTCATCCATGATGCCGAGACGGTGCTGTGTCAGCGCCATTTCCGCAATTTCACGCTGGAGGCGGCTGGGTTTCTTCGTTGTGGTCATATTCGATCTCCTGCAAATCGCCGTCCGCCAAAGCCTGCCGGATAATCCCGGCGGAAGCGGCAAGCCAGTTTGCGCCGATGGCGCGTAAATCTTCCAGTTCATCATCGTCGATGTTATGACGCTCGTTTTTGGCGAACCCGTACAAAAACACGGCGCGTCCAGCCGCCCGATAGGCAACGATCATCCGGAAGCCGCCGGAACGCCCCTGACCGGGCCGCGCTACGCGCTGTTTGATGAGACCGCCGCCCAGATCGGCATCAATGGCCCCGCGTCCGGCGCGTTCGATGGCTTCGCGCAGACTTTCATCGGCGATGCGTTGCCGCCGCGTAAAGCGTGCTACGCCTTTGACTTTGAAAATCTGCACAGCGCCTTTCTGTAGAATTATAAACTATAGCAATACAAATTATAGATTGAACTTCTCCGCCTAAACCAGCAACAGCCCGCCGCCCAGGCCCGCGCCAATCACCAGCAGCCCCGGCACCGCCCGGCGGGCCAGCGGTTTGCCGCCGATGCTGACGACCAGACCGATCTTGAAAGCGAGGTTGGCGAGGAGCGCCAGCGCCACGGCGATGACCGCCTGGGCGGGGAAGATGCGCTCCATGTTGAACATGCGCAGGGTCGACAAAACGCTGGCGTCGGCATCGGTAATGCCGGAAGCCAGGGCCACGATATACATGCCCTTGTCGCCCGCGAGATCGTTCAACCAGGCGGCGGCGAGCAGGACGACGGCGTAAATGCAGCCGAAGGAGAGGGCGGTTTTCAGTTCGGTCGGGTTTTTGACATCCGGCATCGGCAGGTCGCCCGCCTCTTTGAGAATCTTCCAGCCGTGCAGCGCCAGCAAGGCGCCGGGCACGATGCCGCAGGCGAAGACGATGGCAATCGGCTGGATCAGCGCCGGGGCGACGATACCGGCGATGACGCCGAGGCGAACCATGACCATGACATTGGCAATCAGGATGACCAGTGTCGACATGCGCATCAGGTCGGGATGGTTGGCGGCGTGGCGGGAGAACATCATGGTCGTCGCCGTCGATGAAGCCAGGCCGCCGAAAATGCCGAGCAGCGCCGCGCCGTGGCGGGCGCCGATGATGCGCAGGGCAAGATAACCAGCGAGCGCCAGACCGGAAATCAGCACCACCAGCCACCAGATTTGACGCGGGTTGATGGCCGCATAGGGGCCGAAATCGCTGTCCGGCAGAATGGGCAGAATGACCAGCGAGAGGACGGCGAATTGCAGGATCGAATTGAGGTCTTTCGGCGTCATCCGCTGGGTGATCTGCTTCAATTCGGCCTTGAAGTAGAGCAACACAGTCGTGGTGATGGCGAGCATGACGGCGAGCGTCGCATAGCCCATCCAGACCGCCGCGCCCAGGGTGTAGGTGACGATAATGGCGGCTTCCGTGGTAAAGCCACGGAACTGCTCCTCCTGCTGGGACGAAAAATTGGAGGCGATCATCGTCCCCGTCAGCGCCACGAGGCCGACGGCGAGCAACCACGGCGCGCCGCTTTTTTCGCCGAGCATGGCGCACAGGCAGCCGAGCATGGCGACCAGCGAAAAAGTGCGCAGCCCGGCCGCCGAATCCTGCCGCCGCTCGCGCTCCATGCCGATCAAAAGGCCAATGCCCAGGGTCGTCGCAAAGGCTTCGACCGGGGCGGCCAGTTCAGGGGCGACAAAACTCATGCTTTCCTCTCCTCTGCTCGTTATTCGTTAAAATTAAGCGATGCCACGTCATTACGCA
Source organism: Azonexus sp. (assembly GCA_031285115.1). GTDB lineage: Bacteria > Pseudomonadota > Gammaproteobacteria > Burkholderiales > Rhodocyclaceae > Azonexus. Next base: position 2,248 of record JAITWU010000357.1, read on the forward strand.
ATCGTTCCCGCTGCCGGTAGCGGTTCCCGCTTCGGCGGCGAAAAACCCAAACAATACCTTGATCTTCTCGGTCGCCCGCTGATTTTTCATGCCCTCGCCGCGCTCGTCGCCTGTCCCGAGATCGAACGGGTATGGGTGGCGCTGGCCCCGGATGACTCGTGGTGGCGTCGTTATGACTGGTCGGAACTCGGCGGCAAACTGGAAACCGTCGCCTGCGGCGGCGCGACGCGGGCCGAGAGCGTCGCCAACGGCCTCGGCGCGGCGGCCCTCGCAGCGCAGGATGACGACTGGATTCTGGTGCACGACGCCGCCCGCCCCTGCCTCAGTCAGCCGATGCTGACGGCCCTGTTCACCGAATTGGCCGACGATCCGGTCGGCGGCCTGCTCGCCGTGCCGGTCGCCGACACCTTGAAACGCGCCGACGCCGCCCGGCGCGTGCTGGCGACCGAACCGCGCGACGGCCTGTGGCAAGCGCAAACGCCGCAGATGTTCCGCTACGGCCTGTTGCGGACGGCGCTCGCCAACAGCCGCGCGGTGACCGACGAAGCGGGCGCGATCGAAGCCCTCGGCCATGCGCCCAGACTGGTCAAGGGCGAGGCCAGCAATCTGAAAGTCACATATCCGGCTGACCTCGCGCTGGCGGCGATGATTCTGAGGGCAAGACGATGAATATCCGTATCGGGCAAGGCTACGACGTACACAAGCTCGCCGCTGGCCGCAAACTGATTCTCGGCGGCGTCGAAATCCCCCATCCCACCGGCCTGCTCGGCCATTCCGACGCCGATGCGCTGTTGCACGCCATTACCGACGCGCTGCTCGGCGCTGCCGCTCTGGGCGACATTGGCCGCCACTTCCCCGACACCGACCCGCGCTACGCCGGGGCCGATTCCCGCGTCCTGCTCCGCGCCGCCGTCGCGCTCTTGGCCGGGCGCGGCTGGCGGCCTGTGAACATCGACGCCACGCTCATTGCCCAACAACCCAGACTCGCGCCCTACGCGGCGGCAATGACCGCCAACATCGCCGCCGACCTCGGCATTGCCCCGGATTGCGTCAATATCAAAGGCAAAACCAACGAAAAACTCGGCTATCTGGGCCGCGAAGAAGCCATCGAAGCGCAGGCCGTGGCGCTGATCGAGCGCCAGCCTTCTTAGCGCGGTTGCGTTTTACATGCTCACACGCATATTGGCGCAGCCCCATCCTCTTCTCCCCTTGTATGCTTCCCATTTGTAGTATCGAGCAGTAAGAAGTGAGAAACGGAGGTCATTCACAGCCCGTAGTCCCTGAGGGAGAGAAGCCCGTGGGAGAGCCTTTGGCGTGGATGGCAAGCCGTTTGTTAAAAGCCCGGACAGTTGCCTGATGGCTGAGCGAGCACAGACCGCGAATTTGCAAGGAAGGGTTATGACGAACGTA
>JAITWU010000021.1 GCA_031285115.1 Azonexus sp.
GTCAGCCTCAAGGCCGGTCAGGAAATCAATTTTGTTGAAGGGGGGAATGCCTGATGGCTCTCGTTAAAGTCAAGCCGACTTCCCCAGGCCGCCGTGGCGTCGTTCAGGTCGTCAATGCCAACCTGCACAAAGGCAAGCCGTTTGCCGGTCTGGTTGAGTCGAAATCGTCCGTCGCCGGTCGCAACAACAACGGTCGCATCACGGTGCGCCATCAGGGCGGCGGTCACAAGCAGTCCTATCGCGTCATTGATTTCAAGCGCGACAAGGACGGCATTCCGGCCAAGGTTGAACGTCTTGAGTACGACCCGAACCGCAGCGCCAATATCGCGCTGGTTTGCTACGCCGATGGCGAGCGCCGTTACGTCATCGCCAACAAGGGCATGACCGTCGGCCAACAGTTGTTGAGCGGCTCGGAAGCGCCGATCAAGTCGGGCAACGCCCTGCCGATCCGCAATATTCCGGTCGGCACGACCATTTGCTGTGTCGAACTGCTGCCCGGCAAGGGTGCGCAAATCGCCCGTTCGGCGGGCGCTTCGGTGCAGCTCCTGGCGCGTGAAGGCTCCTACGCCCAGATTCGTTTGCGTTCCGGCGAAGTGCGCCGCGTGCATGTCGAATGCCGCGCCACCATCGGCGAGGTTGGCAACGAAGAAAACAATCTGCGCAAGATCGGCAAGGCCGGAGCGCAGCGTTGGCGTGGCATTCGCCCGACCGTCCGTGGCACGGCGATGAACCCGATCGACCACCCGCATGGCGGTGGCGAAGGCAAGACCGGCGAGGGCCGCGTGCCGGTCAATCCGTGGGGTCAGCCGACCAAGGGTTATCGCACTCGCAGCAACAAGCGCACGAACGGCATGATCGTTTCGCGCCGTCATAAGCGTTAAGGGGTAGGAAATGGGACGTTCTCTCAAAAAGGGCCCGTTTGTTGATGCGTATCTGATCGACAAGGTCGAAGCAGTCCGCGCCACCAATGACAAGCGCCCGATCAAGACCTGGTCGCGTCGTTCGACGATCCTCCCCGAGTTCATCGGCCTGACGATTGCGGTTCACAATGGCAAACAGCACATTCCGGTGTTCGTCACCGAGAATATGGTCGGTCACAAGCTCGGCGAATTTTCGCTGACCCGGACGTTCAAGGGTCACACCGCCGGCAAGAAGGCCAAGAAGTAAGGAGCTGACATGGAAACTCGTGCAAGTTTGCGAGGCGTTCGCCTCTCTGCGCAAAAAGGCCGCCTGGTGGCGGATCTGGTGCGCGGCAAGCCGGTTGGTCAGGCTCTCAACATCCTGGCGTTTTCCCCGAAAAAAGGGGCCGGTATCGTCAAAAAAGTGCTGGAGTCGGCCATGGCCAACGCCGAGCACAACGATGGCGCTGATATTGACGAATTGACGGTGAAAACCATCTACGTCGAAAAAGGCATGGTGTTGAAGCGTTTTACTGCGCGCGCCAAGGGTCGTGGCAATCGGATCAGCAAGCCGACCTGCCATATTTATCTGACCGTTGGTAACTAAGGAAAAGCCATGGGACAGAAAATTCATCCGACTGGCTTTCGTCTGGCCGTCACCAAAAACTGGAATTCGCGCTGGTACGCCAACAGCAAGGACTTCCCCGGCATGTTGCAGGAAGATGTCAAGGTTCGTGAGTATTTGAAGCGCAAGCTCGCTCACGCTTCCGTTGGCCGCGTGCTGATCGAGCGTCCGGCCAAGAATGCCCGCGTCACCGTTTTCTCCGCCCGTCCGGGCGTCGTCATCGGCAAGAAGGGCGAGGACATCGAACAACTGCGCAGCGATCTTCAGCGCATCATGGGCGTGCCCGTCCATGTCTCGATTGAAGAAATCAGGAAGCCGGAAATCGACGCCCAGTTGATCGCCGACTCCATCGCCCAGCAGCTCGAAAAGCGCATCATGTTCCGCCGCGCCATGAAGCGCGCCATGCAGAACGCCATGCGCCTCGGCGCGCAAGGCATCAAGGTGATGAGCGCGGGCCGCTTGAACGGCGCTGAAATCGCCCGCAGCGAGTGGTACCGCGAAGGCCGCGTGCCGCTTCATACGCTGCGCGCCGACATCGACTACGCAACGTCGGAGGCGCTCACCACCTACGGCATCATCGGCATCAAGGTCTGGGTGTACAAGGGCGAAATGCTCGACCGTAACGAACAGCCGGAAGTCGTCGAGCCGACCGCCGAGGAGCGGCGTCCGCGGCGCGCCCCGGCCAGGCCGGAAGGCGAGCGGAGCGACAAGCCAGCGCGCACCCGGACGGTCAAGAAGGCCGACGGCGCTGAGGCTCCGGCTCCGGCCAAGCGTGTAAGAAAGGCAGGTGCTTAACATGTTGCAACCGAATCGTCGCAAGTTCCGCAAGGAGCAAAAAGGACGCAACGAAGGTCTGGCGACCCGTGGAGCCAAGGTGTCGTTTGGCGAATGGGGCTTGAAAGCGACCGGTCGCGGCCGCCTGACGGCCCGCCAGATCGAAGCCGCCCGCCGGGCGATGACTCGCCACATCAAGCGTGGCGGTCGCATCTGGATTCGCATTTTCCCGGACAAACCGGTTTCCAAGAAACCGGCGGAAGTCCGTATGGGTAACGGTAAAGGCAACCCGGAATACTGGGTCGCCGAAATCCAGCCGGGCAAAGTGCTCTATGAAATGGATGGTGTCAATGAGGAACTGGCGCGCGAGGCATTTGCCCTGGCTGCCGCCAAGTTGCCGATTGCCACGACTTTTGTGACTCGTCATCTGGGGTAATCATGAAAGCGAGTGAATTGAGAACCAAGAGCGTGGACCAGCTCAAACAGGAATTGCTGGATTTGCTGAAGGCGCAATTTGGTCTGCGTATGCAACTGGCGACCCAGCAACTGTCGAATACCAGCCAAATGTCCAAGGTGCGCCGCGACATCGCTCGCGTCCGCACCCTTATCCGTGAAAAGGCGGTGCAGCAATGAGCGAAACCACCAGTATCAAACGCACGCTGACGGGTCGCGTCGTCAGCGACAAAATGGACAAAACCGTCACCGTCCTCGTCGAGCGCAAAGTCAAGCACCCGATGTACGGCAAGGTGATGGTCCGCTCCAAGAAGTACCACGCCCATAACGATGGCAACACCGCCAAGGCCGGTGATCTCGTCGAGATCATCGAAACCCGTCCGGTGTCCAAGACGAAGACTTGGGCTGTGACCAGCGTATTGCAAAAAGCGATTGTGGTTTAACGAAAGTTTACTAAAACGCTTGCGTGTTCGGTAAAGAAGCCGGTATAATCCGGCCTCTTTTTTGCAGCCTCCCCCGCGTGGGGCGGCGAGCGAAATGTTCAACCCCTACGGGTTCCAAGACTGACCGCGCAAGCGGATTAAGTTGGAGTTAATTTAAATGATTCAGATGCAGACGACACTGGATGTCGCCGATAACACCGGCGCTCGTTCAGTTATGTGTATCAAGGTGCTGGGTGGCTCCAAGCGCCGATACGCCGGCATTGGCGACGTTATCAAGGTCAGCATCAAGGATGCTGCGCCGCGTGGCCGCGTCAAAAAGGGCGACGTGTACAACGCCGTGGTGGTTCGCACCGCCAAGGGCGTGCGCCGTCCCGACGGTTCGCTGGTTCGCTTTGACGGCAACGCCGCCGTTCTCCTCAACAACAAGCTGGAGCCGATTGGCACGCGCATCTTTGGCCCGGTCACCCGCGAACTGCGGACCGAGCGTTTCATGAAGATCGTGTCTCTCGCGCCCGAAGTGCTGTAAGGAGGCATGATGGAAAAGATTCGCAAGGGCGATGAAGTCATCGTCATCACCGGCAAGGACATCAACAGGCGCGGCACCGTTCTGCGTCGCGTCGATGCCGAACATGTCGTGGTCGAAGGCGTCAATCGCGCCAAGAAGCACGTCAAGCCGAACCCGATGAAGGGCGTCGCAGGCGGCATCGTCGACAAGGACATGCCGATCCATATCTCCAATGTTGCGCTGTTCAATCCGGCGACCAAGAAAGCTGACCGCGTCGGCTTCAAGGTGCTCGAAGATGGCCGCAAGGTTCGCGTGTTCAAGTCGAACGGCGAACTGGTGAACGCATAAGGGGCAGTCATGGCGCGTTTGCAACAGGTTTATAAAGACACCGTGGTTGGCGAACTGGTCAAACAGTTCGGCTACAAGTCGGTGATGGAAGTGCCGCGGATCACCAAGATCACGCTCAATATGGGCGTTGGTGAGGCTGTGGCCGACAAGAAGGTGCTGGAAAACGCCGTTGGCGACATGCAGAAAATCGCCGGGCAAAAGCCGGTGACGACCAAGGCCAGGAAATCCATCGCCGGGTTCAAGATCCGCGACGGCTACCCGATCGGCTGCATGGTCACGCTGCGCGGCCCGCGCATGTTCGAGTTTCTCGACCGTCTGGTCACCATTGCCCTGCCACGGGTGCGCGACTTTCGCGGTATTTCCGGCAAGGGTTTCGACGGCCAGGGCAATTACAACATGGGCGTCAAAGAGCAGATCATTTTCCCGGAAATCGAGTACGACAAGATCGACGCGCTGCGGGGCATGAATATCAGCATCACCACGACCGCGAAGACCGATGCCGAGGCGAAAGCCCTGCTCGCCGCGTTCAAGTTTCCGTTCAAGAATTGAGGCAATCATGGCAAAACTTGCTCTGATCAACCGTGAAGAGAAGCGTCGCAAGCTGGTCGCCCAGTACGCCAAAAAGCGTGCTGCCCTGGAAGCGATCATCAGCGATATGAGCCTCTCCGAGCAGGAGCGTTACGACGCCCGTTTGAAGATCCAGGCGTTGCCGCGCAACGCCAGCCCGTCGCGGCTGCGCAACCGCTGCCAGTTGACTGGCCGGCCGCGCGGCGTTTTCCGTAAATTCGGCCTGTGCCGCAACAAGATTCGTGATCTCGCCCTGAGCGGCGAAATCCCGGGTGTTGTCAAGGCCAGTTGGTAAGGGGGTTCAGAAATGGCTATGAGCGATCCCATCGCGGACATGCTGACCCGCATCCGCAACGCCCAGCTCGCTGAAAAGGCGTCTGTCACCATGCCCTCGTCCAAGTTGAAAGTGGCGATTGCCGCTGTCCTGAAGGATGAAGGCTACGTCGATGATTTCGCCGTCCGTGACGGCGACGGCAAGCCGACGCTCGATATTGCGCTCAAGTATTACGCCGGTCGTCCGGTGATCGAGCACATCGAGCGCGTCTCCAAGCCGGGTCTGCGCATCTACAAGGGCTGCGACGATATTCCTCGTGTCATGAACGGTCTTGGCGTCGCCATCGTGTCGACGCCCAAGGGTGTGATGACGGACCGCAAGGCTCGCGCCAGCAAGGTTGGCGGCGAAGTCCTCTGCTTCGTGGCGTAAGGGAGAAACCATGTCTCGTATTGGCAAAAATCCCATCACGCTGCCCGCTGGCGTCGAAGTCAAGGTCGGCCCCGAAATCATCGTCAAAGGCCCGCTCGGCACGCTCAAAACAGCGGCCCATCCGGCAGTCAAGGTGGCGGTCGAAGGGCAGAGCATCCAGGTCTCGAAAATCGACGGCGCGGTCAATGGCGGCGCCATGTGGGGCACCATGCGCGCCAACCTGAGCAATATGGTGACCGGCGTCTCCAAGGGCTTTGAGAAGAAGCTGCAACTGGTTGGCGTCGGCTACCGCGCTCAGGCCCAGGGTGATGTCCTCAACCTGTCGCTCGGTTTTTCGCACCCGGTGGCGCACAAGATGCCCGCTGGCGTCAAGGTCGAGTGTCCGACCCAGACCGAAATCCTCATCAAGGGATCGGATCGGCAGCAGGTTGGTCAGGTCGCCGCCGAAGTGCGCGCTTATCGCAAGCCGGAACCCTACAAGGGCAAGGGTGTGCGTTACGCCGACGAAGTGGTGGTTATCAAGGAAACCAAGAAGAAGTAAGGGTGGCATATGTTTAACAAGAAAGAAGCGCGTTTGCGCCGCGCCCGCAAAACCCGGGCCAAAATCGCCGAGCTTAAAGCGGTGCGCCTCTGCGTCAACCGCAGCAATTGCCACATTTACGCCCAGATCATTTCACCCTGCGGCGGCCAGGTGCTGGCTTCGGCTTCGACGCTGGACAAGGA
>JAITWU010000081.1 GCA_031285115.1 Azonexus sp.
GTGTTGCAGCAGATTCTGGCTGGTCTGGCGCAGCTCATCGCTGGCCCCGCCGCGTAGCGCGAGAAAGAGAAACAACAGCAACATGCCGATCACCGGGCCGGGAACCGGCAGCGCCAAAGTGCGGGCCAGCACTTCACCTGCCAGTTGAAAGACGAGCAGCAAAGAGAGAGCGGAAATCACGAACAGCCTCCAAACGATAAAGGCGAGCAGTTTATTGGAGATCGGGGGCGCGACGGCCCATAAAAAATGTCAAAAATAACAATTTATGCGGCAAGAATTGATTTTCTTGGGGTATTTGTTGAAATCGTGTAGAGTGAAGGCTGGATGATGACTAATCGAGGAGTTGAACATGGCTATCCAATCGGTAACTGCAAGCAGCAACCCCTTCGTCACCTCAAGCACCGCAGCGCAGACGCAGCAGGCGCAACAAACGCAGCAGGCGCGTCAGGCCCAGCCGACGGAACAGCAAGCCAGACCACAGCCGCAACAGCGGGTCGAAGCCAGCCAGGAGCCGCCCAAGCCGGTCACCAACGCCCAGGGGCAACGCACCGGCACGATGATCAACGTCACGGCCTGAAGCCGGGGCGACCGGGCCAACGACCGGGAAGCAAATCAATGTGACGGCCCGAGGGCCTTGCCTTGATCAAAAGAGGACGCTGCGGCGTCCTTTTTGTTGTCCGGTTTACAGGTATGCTTGCGCGCTGGATAACGAAAACAGGAGAGGGGTGAATGGATCTGCTGCAAATCATCAAGCTGGTTTCCATCCCCGGGTGGGTTAAATATCTTTCGCTGGCCATCATATCGGCCTGCATTGCGCTTGCCGTTTACGCCATTTTTGGCGGCGCGCATCTGGCCGAGGGGAGCGTGCTACAGGCGGGGATGGGTTTGCTGGGGATACTCCTGCCGCTGGCGATTGCGATCATTTTTCTCTCCTTTTATGAAGCGGGCGTATCACCCCTGAAAAAGGCGACGGAAAAAATCCTGATGGAACTGATTCCGGGGACTTTGTCCCACATCCAGGCGGCTGACGGAAAGGAAGGACGGGCGCAGGTCGCGCCAATGTACATTCCGGAGCATCGTTGTCGCTATCTGATCAAATTGCCTGATGACAAGCTGATGCGTCTGGAAGTGGAGCTGAATGTCAAGAAAGTTTCCATCATTTTTTATTTCTGCCCCGACATGCCGCTCGGCTTGCCCGACATAAGAAAAAACATGGGGCATACACTGGATGGGGCGGAGAAAGAGAAATATGAAATCAATGCGGTTCTGTTTCATAAGGCGTGGGATGGGGTCGATTATCATTGTTTGGCACTATATAAAATGCTGCCCTCCGACTTTCTCTGGAATTCAGCAGAAAAACTGTATTTCGCGCAGGATTTGCAGGTGATGCTCAATTCGGCGCTGCGGGAGGCGGGCGATCTGTTGGCGTTGGGTGAAAAATGACTGATCTGGCGTGGCAAGTCGATGTTGCCGTGATCGGCGCGGGGCCAGCGGGTTGCAGCGCGGCGTTGTGGCTGTCCGAGATGGGGTTTTCCGTTGCGCTGGTGGAGAAAGCCGGGCGTTTGCTGGCGCGGCTCGATGATTTGCAATTGCCGCAAAACTGGGTTCTTGGCGCGCCAGCCACCTCAACTGCCGATCTGGCGCGGCAATATGCGGCGCATATCGAGATGCAGCCGGGGATACGCATCGCATTGGGCGAGACGGTTGCCGAGGCTTGGCGCTCACGCCCGGATGGCTGGCGGTTTGTCACAACAACCGGGCGAACGATCAAGGCGGGCGCTGTCATCGTGGCGACGGGGCTGCAAGCGCGGACATTCGGCGCATCTTCCGGCTCCATTGCGCCGTTTGATGCGCAGCAACTGGTTCGCCAGCGGGCGGGCCTGCCGGTTGGCCGGTTTTTGCTCTTGGGCGGCGGCGACAATGCGGTTGAAAACGCCGTTTATCTGGCGCGGGCGGGACATGCCGTGACGCTATGGTCGAGAGACCGGTTGCGCGCCCAGTCTTATCTAATCAGACAGTTGGATTCTTTGCCGCTGGCGCGGCTATGTTTGCGCATCGCCCAGCCGATGCCTGAGCGCCTCGTCAGTGATATGACCGGCTGGCAAGTCGAGAGCGTTGCCTATGGGGCCGAATCGTTCGACCATGTCGCCGTGCTGTTCGGTAACGCGCCGGATCGCAGGGTGCTGCGCCTGCTCGCCGGGGCGGACGGAGCGGTAGAGGCTTTGCCGCAGGCCGGGGTTTTTGTCGCTGGCGATTTGAGTGGCCGCTGGCACCCGTGTATTTCGACGGCGATTGCCGATGGCGTGGAAACAGCCAAACAAGTGCAGCGTTGGCTGCAACATGAGTTGCAACACGACCGGGCGCGGTTGGGTTCCGCCATTTCCGCCCCCGCCTCCGGCCAGCAGACCCTCTCCCTCACCGGCCTGCGTTTTGCCGCCAATGTTGGCATCCTTGCGCATGAGCGGGATGCGCCGCAGCCGATCGAGGTCGATGCCGAGTTGAATCTCGGGCCGCAGCCGCTGGCGCCGCGTGATGATGACATTACGCATGTGCTCGATTACCGCAAGGTGCGGCAGATCATCATTGATGAATGCACGGCGCGCCACGTCAATCTGCTCGAAAGCCTGGCGGGCAAGGTGTGCGCCCGCTTGCTGCAACTGCCGGGCGTGCAGGGGGTGCGGGTGAAGATCGTCAAGCTGGAGATATTCGACGATTGTGCGGTGGCGATTCGCCTCGCGGCGGGGAACTGGTAAGGCTCGCCAGCCTCCGCGCCAGCCCCCACGCCAGTTCATTCCATTTCCAGATCAAACGATTACTTTGTCGACTTCGCTTGCCGTGCGACAGCACTGTCTGCGCTTCGTCTTCGCGTACTCGCTTGATCTGAAAATGGAATCAGGCGGCGGCAAGAAACGCTTGCGCCGCGCCAAGGATTTCTCTTATGATTCAAACGAACGTATGAATCAATGAGGGAGTCATGAGCGAAATTCGACCCGGCGATACGCGCGACCGCATTCTCGATGCCGCCGAACGCCTGTTCATGGAAAACGGCTACGACGGCGCCTCGATGCGCCAGATTACGGGCGAGGCGGGCGTCAATCTGGCGGCGGTCAATTACCACTTCGGCTCCAAGGAGGCGCTGATCAGTGAGGTGTTTCGCCGCCGCCTCGACTGGCTCAACGAGGAGCGGATGCGCGCCCTCGATGCGCACGAAGCCGCCGCCGAGGGGCAGCCGGTCAAGCCGTCGGCGATTGTCGATGCCTTTTTTGGCACGATGTTGCGCATGGCTGAAGATGAGACGCTCGGCGGCGTGACCTTTCTGCGCCTGCTGGGCCGGACGCTGGGCGAACCGTCGCAATTTATCCGCACCCTGATGGCGCACGAGTATCAGACGGTTATGGAACGCTACAAAGCGGCCTTGTTCCGCGCCTTGCCGGAGGTGCCCAAGGCCGAGATTGTCTGGCGCTTCCATTTCATGCTCGGGGCGACTTCCTACGCCATTGCCGGGACGGACGCCCTGCGGCTGGTCACGGACTGGCAGATTGAGAACGAGGGCGAGATGGATCGTCTCGAAAACATGATGCCGCGCCTGATGTCTTTTTTGCTTGGCGGTCTGCGCGCGCCGCTGCCGCAGTTCCCGGGTGGCCCGCCGGACGCTTGAAGCTGCCGGGTAAAACCAGAAAAACGGAGAAAACGCCATGTTGCACAGCCCCGTCGCCTTCTTTTGCCTCATCGTTCTTGTGCTGGCTGCCGGATTGTTTTTGATCCCGCCGCTGCGCCGCAACCTCATCACCCGCCCGATTTTTGCCGCCTACCGCAAAGTCCTGCCGCAGATGTCCGACACCGAGCGCGAGGCGCTCGAAGCCGGAACGGTCTGGTGGGAGGGCGAACTGTTCCGGGGCAAACCCGATTGGCGGAAGTTGCAAAACTACCCGACGCCGACGCTGACGGCGGAGGAGCAATCCTTTCTCGATCACGAATGCGCCGAAGCCTGCCGTCTGGTCGATGACTGGCAGGTGACGCACGAGCTTTACGATCTTTCTGCCGAGACCTGGCGCTACCTCAAGGACAAGGGCTTTCTCGGCATGATTATCCCCAGGCGTTACGGCGGCCTCGGTTTTTCCGCCTACGCCCATTCGCAGGTGGTGACCAAGCTATCGACACGCTCGTCGGCCTTGTCGGTGACGGTGATGGTGCCCAACTCGCTTGGCCCTGCGGAATTGCTTTTGCATTACGGCACCGAGGCGCAGAAAAACCATTATCTGCCGCGTCTCGCCAAAGGCGTCGAGGTGCCCGCCTTTGCCTTGACCAGCCCGTGGGCGGGTTCGGATGCGGCGGCCATCCCCGATTTTGGCGTCGTCTGCAAAGGCCGTTATCAGGGCCAGGAGGTGCTCGGCATGAATGTCACCTGGGACAAGCGTTACATCACGCTCGCTCCGGTGTGCACCCTGCTTGGCCTCGCCTTCCGCCTCTACGACCCGGACGGGCTGCTCGGCGACAAAAAAGACATCGGCATCACCTGCGCCCTCGTGCCTTACGATCATCCGGGCGTCGATACGGGGCGGCGTCATTTTCCGCTCAACGCCATGTTCATGAACGGTCCGACGCGCGGCGAAAATGTCTTCATGCCGCTCGATTTCATCATCGGCGGCCCGGCGATGGCCGGTCAGGGCTGGCGCATGCTGATGGAATGCCTTGCCGCTGGCCGCTCGATTTCGCTGCCCTCGTGCAATACCGGCATGGCGCAGACGACGGCGCGGGCGGTCGGCGCTTATGCCCGCGTCCGTTCGCAATTCAAGATGGCCGTTGGCCGTTTTGAAGGCGTCGAAGAGGCGCTCACCCGCATCGGCGCTTACACCTACATGATCGACGCGGTGCGCAAAATCACGGCGGGCGCGGTGGATCTTGGCGAAAAGCCTTCGGTCGTCTCGGCCATCGCCAAATACCACGTCACCGAGCGCGCCCGGCAGGTGGTCAATGACGGCATGGATGTCATCGGCGGCAAGGGCATTTGCCTTGGCCCGTCGAACTTTTTGGGCCGCGCCTACCAGCAGACGCCAATCGGCATCACGGTCGAAGGCGCCAATATTTTGACCCGCTCGCTGATTATCTTCGGCCAGGGCGCGATTCGCTGCCATCCCTGGTTGCAGGCCGAAATGCAGGCGGCGCAAAACCCGGACGCCGGGCAGGGGCTGCTTGATTTCGACCGGGCGCTGTTCGGCCATCTCCGCTTTACCACCGCCAACAAGCTGCGGACTTTGTGGCTGGGCCTGACCGGCTCGCATTTCGCCCGCGTCAATGCCGATGTCGCGCCGGAAATGCGCCGTTACTATCAGCAACTCAACCGCTTTTCCGCCGCCTTCGCCTATCTTTCCGATGTTTCGCTGCTGGTGCTGGGCGGCAGCGTCAAGCGGCGGGAAAAACTCTCGGCCCGCCTCGGTGATATTTTGTCCCAGATGTATCTCATTTCCTGCACCCTCAAACGCTACGAGGCCGAAGGACGCCAACAGGCCGACGCGCCGCTCGCCCACTGGGCGATCTGGGATGCGATGTACAAAGCGCAGGAGGCGTTCGAGGGCGTGCTCGCCAACTTCCCGCTGCGCTTCGTCGCGGCGCTCTTGCGCTGGGTCATTTTCCCCTGGGGTCACCCTTACGTCGTGCCCTCCGACGAAGTCGGCCATGAGGCGGCGAGACGCCTGATTACCCTCTCGGCAACGCGCGACCGGCTGACTGCCGAATGTTTCATCCAGCCGCGCGAAGACGATCCCGTCGGCGTCATCGAACTGGCGCTCCAGGCAACGCTGGAAGCCGAACCGATCGAAGCGAAAATCCGCGCTGCGGAAAAAACTGGTCGCTTCGACGGCAACCCGGCAGCCAATGTGCGCGACATCGCCGTGGTCGCTTTTGCGCAGGGCGTCATCGACGCGGCGGAATACGAAGTCATGAAGCGCCGCAATCACCTGCGCGACATCGTCGTCCGCGTCGATGATTTCCCCTTTGATTACGGCGTGGCGACCGCCAACAAACCCGCCGCTGACCGCAAGGTGGCGTGAAATGACCCAACCCATCTACCTCATCGACGGCGCGCGCACGCCCTTTCTCAAAGCGCAAAAAGGGCCGGGGCCGTTTGCCGCTTCCGACCTCGCCACGCAGGCTGGCCGCGCCTTGCTGCTGCGCCAGCCGTTTGCGCCGGATGCTCTCGACGAAGTGATCCTCGGCTGCGCCGCGCCCTCGCCGGACGAAACCAATATCGGCCGCATGGTCGCCCTGCGCCTCGGTTGCGGCAAAAAAACGCCGGGCTGGACGGTGATGCGCAATTGCGCAAGCGGTATGCAGGCGCTCGATTCGGCCATCGCCAACATCCGTTGCGGGCGCTCGCAACTGGTGCTGGCGGGCGGCGTCGACGCCCTCTCAAGAGCGCCGCTGCTCTATTCGGAAGCGATGGTGCGCTGGTTTGCCGGGATGATGAATCAACGCACGGCGACACAGAAATTCCGCCACTTCCTCAAACTGCGTCCGGCGGCGCTGTTGTCGCCGGTGATCGGCCTCATGAAAGGCTTGACCGATCCCGTTGTCGGCCTCCTGATGGGGCAGACTGCGGAAAATCTCGCTTGGCAGTTCGGTATTGACCGGCAGCAGATGGATGAATTTTCCGTCCGCAGCCACCAACGCGCCTTGGCCGCGAGAGAAGCCGGGCATTTTGACGAAATCGTCCCGCTCATCGACGGTGACGGCAAGGTCTACGCCATCGACGACGGCGTGCGGCCCGACGCTGATCTCGCGGGCATGGCTAAACCGAAGCCCTTTTTCGACAAAAAATACGGCAATATCACCGCCGCCAACAGCTCGCAAATCACCGACGGCGCGGCCTGGCTGCTGCTGGCTTCGGAACAGGCCGTAGACAAATGGGGGCTGCAACCGCTCGGCAAAATCATCGACAGCCAATGGTCGGGGCTGGAGCCGGAACAAATGGGTCTCGGCCCGGTTCATGCGAGCACGCCGCTATTGCAGCGCCACGGCCTGCAACTCGCCGACATTGATTACTGGGAGTTGAACGAAGCCTTTGCCGCCCAGGTTCTCGGCTGCCTTGCCGCCTGGCGGGACGACGCTTGGTGCCGCGAACAGCTCGACCTGCCCGCCGCCTTCGGCCAGATTGACGAAACACGCCTCAACATCGACGGCGGCGCCATCGCCATCGGCCACCCGGTCGGCGCTTCGGGCGCGCGCATCGTTTTGCATTTGCTGCACGTCTTGCGCCGCCACCATGCCAAACGCGGCATCGCCACCATCTGCATCGGCGGCGGTTTGGGTGGAGCGATGCTGGTGGAGGCTTGCTAAATAGCCCCTCTCCCCTGGTGGGAGAGGGGTTGGGGAGGGTACAACCTCGTCACCTCCTTTACGCCCGAACCTTGGGACATGGTTTACAAGTTAAATTGCATTGGAGCCTTGAAGGAGAAGCCCGATGCCCTGGAAAGAGACTTGTACCGTGGAACAACGCGAACTATTCATTCGTCAGTGGTTGAG
>JAITWU010000179.1 GCA_031285115.1 Azonexus sp.
ACGACATTTTGGGTTGTGCGGATTGATTCGAGAATCGGGATACCCGCTGCGTAAAGCATGGCGAAGGTATTGGCAAAGCGCGACAGGATGATTTTTTTGAGAATCGGGCCAAGCAGCGGCAAGCGCAGTTTCCAGTCATCGAAGCGGAGGCGGGCGGACGGGCTGCGGCGCAGGATAAAAACCGCGAGGCCACCGCTGGCGAAGGGCAGCAGCGCAACGACATACCAGTAATTCACGAGGAGGTCGGAAACAAAAAACAGAATCCGGGTTTGCAGCGGCAACTCAAGCCCCATGCTTTTGACGAATATTTTGAGTTTGGGCACGAGAAAGCCCATGAGAAAGCAGGTGGCGATCAGGACGACGATGGCGACCAAGGCCGGGTAGATGAGGATTTTTTGCGTGTGGGCGACCAGTTCATCCTCCCAGCGCAGCGATTCGCTGATGCTGTCGAGCACTTCCGGCAACTGGCCGCTGTTTTCGCCAGCTCGCACGAGATTGACAAAAATCCGCGAGAAGACGCCGGGGTGCGCTTCCAGCGCCTGCGACAGGGTGCGGCCGCCTTCGATGCCTTCGATCAAGGTGGCGACCACTTCACGAAAACGCGGATGTTCGATCGAATCGCGCAGGTCGGCGAGGCCGTCGAGGATGGGGACGCCAGCGCGGGTCAGTTGTTCGAGATGAAAGCAGAAGTTGATGAGTTCGAGGCGCGGCACGCGGCGCGGCCCGAACAGGGAACGCTGCTCGACCAGATGGCCGGTGACGAGATCGAGTTCCATGCGCTTCAAGCGCATTTCGAGATCAATCAGGTTGATCGCATCGAGCTGGCCGTGGGTTATGCGGCCTTCGGCACTGACGGCCTTGTAGTTGAACAGCATGGCTACATCCGGTCGGTCAGGTCGACCACCCGCGCCAGTTCTTCGAGCGAGGTGACGCCGGTCAGGACGCGCTGCAAGCCATCTTCGGCCAGCGTGGCGAAGCCTTGCGCCTGCGCCCGCTGGCGGATTTCGTGCGTGGTCGCGCGGCGGGCGATCAATTCGTCGAGCGCGGCGTCGAGGCGCAGCACTTCCATGATCGCCATGCGCCCGCGATAGCCTTGAAAATCGCAACGCTCGCAACCGTTCGCGGCAAACAGCACGGGCCGCTGGCCGTCGGCGAGTCCGCCCAGGCGGGGACCAAGGAGCCGCTGCTCGTGCGCCTCGGCGTGATAAGGCGCTTTACAGTGCGGGCACAGGCGGCGGATCAGGCGCTGGGCGATGATGCCGATGATGTTGCCAGCCATGATGTCGGGCAGCACGCCGATGTCAAAGAGGCGCGGCACCGCGCCGATGGCCGAATTGGTGTGCAGGGTGGTGAATACCTGATGGCCGGTCATGGCGGCGCGAAAAGCCATTTCAGCGGTTTCGGCGTCGCGCACTTCGCCGACCAGGATGACATCGGGGTCTTGGCGCATCATCGAGCGGATGCCGTTGGCGAAATCGAGCTTGGCGCTTTCCGCCACCGAAGTCTGGCGCACCAGCGGCATCGGGTATTCGACCGGATCTTCGAGGGTCATGATGTGGATGCCCTCGGCGTTGATGTGGTTGAGAATGGAGTAGAGCGTCGTCGTCTTGCCGCTGCCGGTGGGGCCGGTGACGAGGATGATGCCTTCGGGCCGGGAAATCATCAGCTTCAACTGGTGCAGGTGCTCCTCGGCGAGACCGAGCTGTTCAAGCGGGACGATGCCCTTTTGCCGGTCGAGAATGCGCAGCACGATATTTTCGCCGTGGATGGTCGGCTGGCTGGCGACGCGGAAATCGACGGTGCGACCGGAAACCGTGAGGCCGATACGGCCATCCTGCGGCGCTCGCATTTCGGCGATATTCATGCCCGAAAGCACCTTGATGCGCACCGTCATCGCTGGCCAGTACGATTTATGCAGGGCGCGGATCTGGCGCAGGATGCCGTCGATGCGATAGCGGATGCGCAAAAAATTGGCTTCCGGCTCGAAGTGGATGTCGGACGCCTCGCGCTTGACGGCGTCGGTCATGATCGAGTCGATCAGGCGCACCACCGGCTGGCTGTATTGATCGTCGCTCGCCGAAATGCTTTTCCAGTCGATTTCGCCGGTTTCGATTTCGTGCAGGATGCCGTCGATGGATAACTCGTGACCGTAGTACTGGTCGATGGCGCGGTCGATTTCCGATTCCCCGGCGAGCAGGGTTTCGATTTCGGCGTACTCGTCGATCAGCGTCCGCACGCGGTCGAGGCCGACGATGTCGTTGAGGTCGGAAATAGCGAGCGTCAGCCGCCGGTTGTGCTGGTCGTAGTCGAGCGGCAGGAGGTGGTAGCGTTTGGCGAGTTCGCGCGGCACCATTTTCAGCGCCTGCGGATCGACCACCGCATGGCTGAGGTCGATGCTCTGCTTGCCCAGACTCTCCGACAGGGCCTGGCGCAAGGTCGCCTCGGTGACGAAGCCGAGTGAAACGAGCAGCTTGCCAATCGGTTGGTCGTTCTTCATCTGCTCCAGGAGCGCGATACGCAACTGGTCTTCCGAGAGGATGCCTTCGGAAATGAGGATCTGGCCGATCGGCTGACGTTGCAGCACGGCGGAACTCACTCTGCCAGATCAGCCAGACGCCGCCGCGCCGCTTCGGGGTCGAAGGCGGGCAGCCGTCCGGCGGCGGCTTCGAGGGCCAGCCGGTAATGCCGGGCGGCGAGGCGGGGCTGGCGCAACTGGTCGAGGCTGACCGCCAGATTGAAGAGATAGTCAGGGTTGCCGGAGTCGGCGGCGACGGCGTTGAAATAGCACGATTGCGCCTCGGCCCAACGCTGCTGGCGGGCGTAGAGATTGCCAAGGGCGAAATTGAGTTCAGCCGCCTGCGGCCGGGCGGCGAGCAGCGTTTTCAGGCGGCTCTCGGCGGTTTGCGCGTCGCCCTGGGCGGCGCGGCTGGCGAGCGCCGCCGCCTGCGCCGCCGGATTGGTCGGATCAGCCGCCAGCGCCCGCTGCCGCCAGTTTTCGGCTTCGTTCAGGCGGCCCTGATATTGGGCAATGGCGGCGAGCGCCAACAGGGCGTCGGTCTGCTGCGGGTCGCGGCGCAACGCCTTGAGAAAAGACTGGCTGGCCCCGTCGAGATCGCCCGCCTGCAAACGGCTATGCGCTTCGACGAGATCGGCGTCGGGGCGCGTCGGCGTTGGCGTCAGACGAATCGGCGGGGCGGCGGACGCGCCCGCCGCAGCTTCAAGCCGGGGGCGCGGCGGGGGGGGCGAATCAGGCGAAATGCGGCGCGGGGCAAGGCTTGGCGGCGCGTCGGGTGTCGCGTCTGGCGTCACCTTTGTCACCTCTCGCGGCGGCGCGGCGCTGGTTCCGGCGGCGAGCGGCGGCAAGGGTTGCACGGACGGCAGGGGCGGGGTTGCGCCGCTGTTGTTGGCCGCTGGCGCAGGCGTCGGCATCGGTTGCGGTCGGGCGGCAAGTTGCCCCCGGTTGAGGCTGTTGACCTGATACCAGACGTAACCGCCAATGCCGCCAGCGACTAACAACAGCGCGCCAAGGCCGAGCCAGAGCCGGTTGTGGTTGTTGGCGGCGGGTTCGGGCCGGGTGGCGAAGCTGCTGCGGGCCATTGGCTCAGGACTTGCCGATTGGCTCCTCGCTTGCGGCGGCGGGGGGGGCGGCGTTTTCAAGCGCCCGCCTTCCGCCGCAGGCGGCGCAGGGTTTTGCGCCGAATCGGCAAGTTCGGCGTCGACGGCGGCGAGATGTTCAGCGAGATCAGGCAGCGGGTTGGCGGCGACAGCGACATCGCGGGCCAGCGGTTCGAGGCTCAGGCCGCCGTCAGCAACCGCTGCGGGCGTCTCCTTGTCGGTCTCCTTGCCGGTCTCCTTATTGGCCTCCCTGCCAGCCTGCTGGCGGGCGGCTTCCTGTTTGCTTGCTTCGGCCCGTTTGAGGGCATCCATCAACAGGCTCATGGCGGACGCTCAAGGACTGGGGGCGATGTTGAACGGCTGCGCTTCATTCGGCGGGGCGAAGAAGTCAGCGCCGGGCAGATACGGGCGCAGGCGGGCATAGTCGCCATCGAGGCTGGCGTCGCGGATGACCACGGGGCGGAGCAGAATGACCAGTTCGGTTTTTTGCGCCTGATTGTTGCGGTTGTTGGCGACTTCGCCGAGCAGCGGAATCTGGCCGAGGAGCGGTACGCGCTGGTTCTGGTAGTCGATCTTGTCTTCCATCAGGCCGCCGAGGACGGCGATATTGCCGCTGGTGACCCGCATCACCGACTCGATTTCCTTGGTGCGGATGACCGGCACGAGATTCTGGATGGTCGTCGTCGTCTGCCCATTGCTGACGCGCAGATTCGGATTCGGGTCCTGGATGACATTGGCGACCGAGGTAATGGTCGGGCGAATGTTGAGGGTGATCGTGTCGTTGTCGCTGATCTGCGGCGTGACGCTGACCACGAGGCCGACCGAAACCGATTGCGGCGTCGTCGTGTAAGTGACCTGCGAGCCGACATTGGCGGTGTTGGTGGTATCGGCCTTGACGTTGAAATAGACGTAGTTTTCGACCACTTTGAGCAGCGCCGTCTGGTTGTTCAGTACCGAGAGGCGCGGGCTGGACAACACCTTGGTCGTGCCGAAGGCGTTGAACAGGGTGACCAGCGCGGCGGGGTCGCTGTTGCGGCTGTAGGAGAGATTCACCGCGTTGGCGGTGAGGCTGTCGCCGATAAAGGAAAAAGTCCCGCCTCTGACCAGGCTGCTCCAGTTGATGCCTTGCTGATAGCCATCGTTCAAGGTGACTTCGATGATGGTCGCTTCGATCAGCACCTGACGGCGGGCTGAATTGGCGACGCGATCGAGAAATTCCTGAATCCGCTCATGCTGGCGCTGCGTTGCGCGAACGGTGACGACGCCGGTTTCCGGGTTGATGATGACGGAAGCCGCCTCGCGGAAAGTGCTGGTGCGATAGACGGTGGCGCCTGTCCGCTGGCTGTTGGTCGGCGCGGGATTGGCCTGGAGCGCGTTGGCGATGCTGCGGGCGGCGTTGCGACCGCTTTGCAGTAGCGTCGCCGCGCCGCTGCCGGATTGTTCGGCGTTTTCCTCGATAATCGTTTCGCTGGAGCCTTCGGGCAGAATCTTGTCGGTTTCGCGCAACAGATCTTTGATGTTTTTTTCCAGCGATTCCCAGAAACGGTTTTTGGAACTGTTCTCGATCTGCGTGCTGGAAACATTGCCGCTGGCGTTGTTCATATTGCTGCCGCCGCTGCCGTAGTTGCCGACGCCGGTGGCGATTTGCGTATTGGTCGACACGGTGGCCGTGATATTGCGCGACATATTCACGTAATCGACCTGATAGTGCTTGAGAAAGGGCGAATCGGGCATCGCCGACAGATTCGGCCCGTCGATCTCGAAACGCATATCGACCTGTCTGGCGATGCGGCTCAAGATTTGCGGCAGCGTCTGGTCGAGGGCGTTCAAGGAAACGACGCCGGTAATGCCGGGGTGAATGTCCACATTGACCTTGGCGTCACGCGCTAGCGCAAACAAAAGATCATGCACCGGCACATTGTTGACCACCACGCTGTAGGTTTCCATTTTCGCCTGCGGGCGCGGCAGCGGCAGGGCCAGCGTCTGCTGCACCGGGGCCGGAATGGGAGCCGATAGCGGCGTCGGGACGGCGGTGGCGGCGTTCCCCCCGCCCGTTTCGCCGCCGAGATGGCCCTTCAACGGCTCACGCGGGACCGGGGCCGAACAGGCGCTCAAAAGCGCGGCCAAAAAAACAGCCGCCAGCAAGGAGATGATCGTTGCGCTGGAATCCCCGATTTTCATCGGTCTGTTTACCCTCTCTCGACGTTCAGGCTCTACCCGGCCTGAATATCGTTGATGCTAGCACGTTCATCATTGTGTCGTCATGGCTGGCGAGCGCCTCAACAGGGCAATCGCCTGAATCGACATGCTCGCAGCGTCCGATACTCCCCTCTCCCTTGAGGGGAGAGGGGCCGGGGGAGAGGGTGAAGCGATGAAAAGAGCGCTTCCGGTCATTCTCCCCCTCTCCCCAACCCCTCTCCCGCGGGGGGAGAGCAACTGTGTTCCCCGTCCAGTATTTTTCAAACATGGTTGGCCTGTTGATAGTCAGGTTGCCAGGGAATTCCGGACTTGATGATGGCATTGAGGACGGTCAGCAGTTTGTGCATACAGGC